>JBHHXB010000068.1:0-11680 GCA_046756825.1 Nitrospiria bacterium
TGAAATACCTTGGATAAATTCCGAACCCGCCTTGCGTCAGGGCGCTGTTTTCGGTACAATCCCACTTCGTTTAATTTATGAACATTTTTAATGTTCCTAATTGTAGTCAAGTCATGCTGAAGAGAACAAAAGTGACCGTCATTGGTGCAGGTCATGTGGGTGCGACCGCCGCGCAGCGGCTTGCGGAAAAAGAAGTCGCGGATGTCGTGCTGATTGATATTGTTGAGGATATGCCCAAGGGCAAGGCCCTGGATCTTTCCGAAACCGCCCCGATTTACGGTTACAACGGCCACATCAGAGGCGGGGCGGGCTACGAGGATACTGCGGACTCGGACATCGTCGTGATTACCTCGGGCCTTCCAAGAAAACCGGGGATGAGCCGGGATGATCTTCTCCGCGTCAACGCCAAAATCGTCAAGGAAGTCACGGCCAAGTCCGTCGAAAAATCACCCAATGCCATCTTGATCGTGGTCTCCAATCCGCTGGACGCCATGACCTATGTCGCGCATCGTGTCAGCGGTTTTGAAAAAGAGCGGGTGATGGGCATGGCGGGTGTGTTGGATGCCGCCCGCTTCAGCGCCTTTCTCTCGATGGAACTGCATGTCTCCGTTGAAAACATCCAGACCCTCGTCTTAGGCGGGCACGGCGACAGCATGGTGCCGCTTACGCGCTACACCACGGTCTCCGGCATTCCGATTACGGAGCTGCTTTCAAAAGACCGGCTGGAGGCCATTGTTCAGCGCACCCGCGACGGCGGCGCGGAAATCGTCAAATTGCTCAAAACCGGCTCGGCCTACTATGCTCCCTCTGCCGCCATCGTTGAAATGGTCGAGTGTATTTTAAAAGACAAGCAAAAAATTCTTCCCTGCTCGGCGCTCTGTACAGGGGAATACCAGTTGGACGAAGTCTTTATTGGCGTACCCGCCAAATTGGGAAATCACGGTATCGAGCAAGTACTTGAAATTCGCCTGACAGAAGAAGAGCAGCAGTCTTTACACGCCTCAGCCACAACCGTTCGACAACTTTGTAAAATCGTTGACGAAGTCCTCTAACCCCTTTCAAAACAGGCCGCACAACATTTAATTTTCTAAGGATAGATCGCGTTGACGAAGGTTGCCATTATTGGTGCGGGAAAGGGGGGCACGGCCTTGATCGAGATTCTGCACAAAGACCCCCTTGTTGAAATTGTGGGCATCGCCGACCCCTATCCCAAGGCGCCGGGGCTTGATCTGGCCCGCCGTCATAAAATCCGCACGGTCAGCGATTATCAAAGTTTGCTTCAATCGCCTGTCGATCTGATTATTGATGTCACCGGCAACAACGCGGTGCGCGAGGCTTTGGAAAAAGACGTCAGTGGCATTGAAGTCATCGGCGGGCTCGCGGCCAAATTCATGTGGCAGTTGATTGAAGAGCGGATCAAGAGCAAGGTGATGCGGGAAACCATCCGGGCGCGCTACTCCTTTGAAAACATGATCGGCAAGAATGAGAAAATGCAGGTCATCTATGACCTGATCCCGAAAATCGCGAAAACAAAGGCGACGGTACTGATCGAAGGAGAAAGCGGTACGGGAAAAGAGTTGGTTGCTCATTCTATCCATCAATACAGCACGCGGGAAGACAAGGCTTTCATCCGCGTCAATTGCGCGGCTCTGGCCGAAAGCCTCCTGGAGAGCGAGTTATTCGGCCACGTGCGGGGGGCCTTTACGGGGGCCGTCACCCACAAGCTCGGACGTTTTGAACTCGCGGATGGCGGGACCATTTTTTTGGATGAGATTGGAGAAATCAGTTTAGCTACACAGGCCAAGCTCTTACGCGTCGTGCAGGACGGCG
Source organism: Nitrospiria bacterium (assembly GCA_046756825.1). Lineage (GTDB taxonomy): Bacteria > Nitrospirota > Nitrospiria > SBBL01 > JAADHI01 > JAADHI01. Next base: position 1,831 of record JBHHXB010000068.1, read on the forward strand.
AAATCGAAAAAGTCGGGGACACCCGCAGAATCAAGGTCGATGTCCGGCTGATCGCCGCCACCAATAAAGACCTTAAAAAAGCCGTCGAGGCGGGCGAATTCCGGCACGATCTCTATTACCGCCTGAAAGTGGTTCCTATTGCCCTTCCCCCGCTGCGTGAGCGTAAAGACGACATCCCGCTCCTGGTCGATCATTTCATCGCCCGCTTTAATCAGGAAATGGGAAGGAAGGTTACAGAGGTTTCTCCCGAGGTCACGGACATCTTGCAGAGCTATGATTACCCCGGAAACATCCGCGAGCTGGAAAACATCATCGAGCATGTGATGGTGTTCTGCACCGGAGACACCCTTGAGCCGGAGCATCTTCAAAAAGAAATTCAACCCGCGCGTGAAACCGTGATCAGCAAAGCTGCGGAAACCGAAAACCCGCTTCACGCGATGGAAGAAGAACTGATTTTAAATGTGCTTAATCAAACCAGATGGAACTATAAAAAAACGGCTGAGAAATTGAAAATGAGCCGAACAACCCTGTGGAGGAAGGTTAAAGCCTACGGATTCAAAAAACCCAAACCCGTTTCATAGTGGAACGCTGTTTCGTGTTGTGTTTCAACTTAAAACAGTGTATCGTAAACAAAAAGCCAGAGCTGATTGATTTCAGGGCAATAGCACGACTTCTTTGATGGCATAAAGCTTGCTTAAATATGAGGTCAGCTGTTCTTTAACCAAACAGGAGGTTCAATATGACTTGTCCACGATGTAGTGGGTTTATGGTTTCGCAGGTTTTTGAAGATTTGAGAAGTGACACAGGGGAGCTCTCGTTCAAGGGGTTTCGATGTATGGCCTGCGGAGAAATCCTGGATGCGCAAATCAAGTCAAACAGGGAGCACCGGCCGCATCATCAGGCGAGGAACCGAAAACTCATGTCTTACTAAAATCAGGACACTTTTTGGAACGACAACGAATTCTAACCGAGCGTGACATTCCCCTAGAGGAACTGACTTCCGTCCGCCCCTTCAGTTACGAAACCTATGTTGCGAAAGGCGGCTATACCGGACTTCAAAAGGCCGTGGGAGAACTGGGGCCCTCCGGGGTCAGGGACGCCGTCAAAGCCTCCGGCCTGCGCGGGCGCGGCGGCGCGGGCTTTCCAACCTGGAAAAAATGGGACATGGTGGTTCAGCAAAAGGAAGGGAAGCGCTACCTTTGCTGTAATGCGGCCGAAGACGAACCCGGGACATTCAAGGATCGCTACCTGCTCCGGACCAACCCGCATCAACTCGTTGAAGGTGTTTTGATTTCCGCCTTCGCCATTGGCGCGGACGAGGCCTATCTTTTTATCAACTGCCGCTACAAAGAGGAAATTGCCTTTATGGAGGAGGCCCTTCAAGCCGCGGAAGCGCAGGGCTATTGGGGGAAATCTTCCGAAAAATCTCTTTCCGGCGTTTCCTTGAAAATTTGCGAAAGTCCGGGGAGTTATGTCGCGGGCGAAGAAACCGCATTGCTGGAAGTCATTGAGGGAAAGGTCGCGGCCCCGAGACAAAAACCGCCGTATTACCCGACCATGCACGGATTGTTTGGCAAACCCACGGTGGTGAATAATGCGGAAACCCTCTCGAATGTTACTTTTATTTTAAGAGAGGGGCCGGAAGCATTCCGGGGCGTGGGCACGAATACGTCCTCCGGTACAATGGTGTTTACACTCACGGGCGATGTTGAACGGCCCGGTCTTTATGAGCGTCCCCTTGGAAGCTCTCTACGGGAGTTGATCAACGATTTCGGTGGTGGCGTCAAAAATGGGGCCCGCTTAAAAGGCCTGTTCCCCGGAGGGCCTTCGGTCCCGATTATTCCCGCCCAGCAGATTGACCTCGCCCTGGATTTTGACACGCTGAAGTCCGAGGGCACGGGCCTGGGCACAGGCGCGGTCATCGTCATGTCTGAAGAGACGTGCATGGTTCAAGCCGCCATTCGCTACGCGCGTTTTTTCGCGAATGAGAGCTGTGGCCAATGTCCGCCGTGCCGGTTGGGGACGGTTCATCTTTCTGAAATTCTCGAGAAAATTGAATCCGGTGCCGGGGCGGAAGCCGATGTCACACAAGTCGAGCAGGCCTGCGACATGGTGAAGGGAAGAGGTCAATGCTTTCTGTTGACCGGCGCCGCCATTGCCGTTGAGAGCATCCTCAAACATTTCCGGTACGAGTTCGAAGACCACGCCGAAACCGGGGGTTGTCCCTTTACGCCTCATCCGGTTTCTTAAAACAACTTCATTTTTCAAGCGATCACACGGTTTTCTGCCATGATGAACATTGTGATATGATAAATTTAATTCAAGCACCAGGAGGACAAGATGGTAATTATTACAGAACGCGCGAGTACGAAAGTCAAAGAAATTATGGCCGCTGAGGACAAGGCCGGCTACGGTCTTCGGGTTTATGTCGAAGGCGGCGGCTGCTCCGGTTTTCAGTACGGCATGGCCTTTGAGCAAGCCAGCACCGAAGAAGATGACGTCGTTGAGATGCACGGCTTAAAGCTGTTTATTGACCCTTACAGTGCCCCCATGCTGAAGGGAACCGAAGTGGACTACCTGGATGATCTTCAGAACGCGGGCTTTTCGATCAAAAATCCGAATGCAAAGACAACCTGTGGTTGCGGTCAGTCCTTTAGTTAAGCGCGGCGGGTATTTTGTCCTGTCCACTCTTTCGATTGCTTTTTGATCTCGTAAGAAAATTGCGGCTGGAGGCCACGTGCAAGTTATTGTCAACGGGGAAAAACACACCGTACGACCAAAAACCAATGTGCTCGAATTATTAGAGCGGCTGAAACTTTCCCCGGAGCGAATCGCGGTTGAGATTGATTTGACTGTGATCAAGCGTGAGGTTTATCATGCGACCACATTGAAAGAAGGGGATCGCATCGAAATCATCAGTTTTATCGGAGGAGGGGCGCATGCCGGTTGATACGCCATTGGTTATTGGAGGAATTTCCTTTCGCTCGCGTTTGATTGTGGGAACGGGAAAGTATGCCTCATTCGAGGAAACAAAAAAAGCCGTCGAAGCCTCCGGCGCCGACTGCGTCACCGTGGCTGTCCGCCGTGTGAATATCCTGGATCGCGCAGAGGAAAATCTCCTGGACTACCTCGACCCCAAAATATACAAAATCCTCCCCAATACCGCAGGTTGCTACACGGCGGAAGAAGCTATTCGCACCGCGCGTCTGGCCCGTTCCGCCGGGGTATCCGACATGGTCAAGCTCGAAGTCATCGGAGACCAACGGACACTCTTTCCCGATAACGAGGCCTTGCTTGAGGCCACGGAAGTGCTCGCGAAGGAAGGCTTTATCGTCCTGCCGTATACGAACGACGATCCCATTATGGCGCGCAAACTGGTTGATGCGGGTGCGGCCGTGGTCATGCCCTTGGCGGCGCCCATCGGCTCCGGGCTCGGCATTCGCAACCCCTACAACATTCAAATCATGATGGAAGGCCTTTCCGTTCCCATCATCGTGGACGCGGGTGTGGGCACGGCCTCCGACGCCGCCATTGCCTTGGAACTCGGCTGCGACGGGATTCTGATGAATACGGCCATCGCCGGTGCCCAAAACCCCATTCAAATGGCGGAAGCCATGAATCACGCCGTCACGGCGGGCCGTTTGGCCTATCTGTCCGGGCGCATCCCCAAGAAACTTTACGCCCAGGCCAGCAGTCCCATCGAAGGCATGATCGAATAAGCACGTCCCGGTGATCTGAAAAATACACCTCTGATGCCGCCGGTCGATTTTAAACTCTACATGGTTGGCGACCGGCATCAAACGGCAGGCCGCCCGCTGACTGACGTTGTCCGAGCCGCGGCGGAGGCCGGGGTGCCCGCCCTGCAATTTCGGGAAAAAGACCTTTCCCTGCGCGGGCAGTTTGAACTTGCCCGAGAAATCCACGCCATTACAAGGCATTATGGTATGAAATTCTTGATCAATGACCGGATTGATCTGTGTCTTGCACTGGATGCGGATGGTGTGCACCTTCCCTCCAACGGCTTTCCGGCGGGTGCGGCCAGACGACTCTTGGGACCGAAAAAATGGATTGGAATGTCCTGTCACTCCGAAAAAGAGGTGAAGCAAGCCGAGACGCTCGGTGCGAATTTCGCGGTCCTGGGCCCTGTATTCGACACCCCTTCAAAACGGCCCTATGGGCCGCCGCTGTCACTTTCGGGTTTTCGTAAAATAAAATCCACAACCAGACTTCCTCTGTTCGCCATCGGAGGGATTGATATCCACAAAATTCCCGCTGTGTTTTCGGCGGGCGCCAATGGCGTCGCGATGATTTCAGCCATTACAAAAGCGGGAGATGTCCGTAACGCCTCTCGTTGCATTCTCAAGGAAATCGTCCGGACAACCCATCCGGCCCGCTAAGCCCACCCACACCATCGCAAGTTGTTTATATTTTTTGGGGATATTTTCAGCGCATCCGGACTGCTTGTATCCATAAAAGGAAATACGGTAGAGTAGGCGCGAAAAGACACCAGTGACAATCTGATTTTAAGACGACCCGGAGTTTAGTTTTCATGACTGTTGAAATCGCCTTTGTTTTCCTGCTTGTCCTGGCGACCATTCTTCTTTTTATCGCGGAAAAATTTCCTGTCGATCTCGTGGCGCTCATGGTCATGGGGAGCCTGCTTGTCAGTCAAATTATTTCTCCCGAAGAGGGTATCGCGGGGTTCAGCAACACCGCCACCGTCACAGTCGGGGCCATGTTTGTCATCAGCGCCGGACTCTTTAAAACGGGGGCGCTCAAGGTGATTGGCGTGTATCTGGAGCGGATCGCCCGTCACAGTTTTTGGATTGCGCTCATTTCAATGATGCTGACCGTGGGCGCGATTTCCGCCTTTGTGAATAACACGGCGACGGTCGCGATTTTCATGCCCATCGTTCTCAACATTGCGCGGGAAGCCAGGGTCAGTCCTTCTAAATTTTTAATGCCGCTTTCGTTTGCGTCCATGTTCGGCGGCGCGTGTACCCTGATTGGCACCTCCACGAATATCCTGGTCAATTCCATGGCGGAGCGGGACGGCATTCCTTCCTTCGGTATGTTTGAATTTTTCCCCGCCGGACTGGTTATTTTCATCGTTGGCATGCTGTACATGGTGATCGTTGGCGTACGCATGATCCCGGAAAAGTCTATTACGGAAGACCTGACACAAAAGTTCGGCATGGGTGATTATCTCACCGAGGTCATCCTGCTTAAAAAGGCGCAGTCTGTCGGACAACGATTGGGCGACTCCCCGCTTGTGCAGGATCTTGATATCGATATTCTCGAAGTGTTCAGAAGCGGCCGCAGACTCCTCATCCCTTCACAGGATGTCCTGCTTCAGGAATATGACGTGCTGCGCGTGCGGGCCAGTGTGGAGAAAATTCGTGAAATTCAGGAACGCGAAGGCATTGTCATCAAGTCGGGCCTCAAATGGCGGGACAAGGATCTGGAGTCGGAACATGCCGTCCTGGTGGAGGCCGTCATCGCGCCCCTTTCGATGCTTGACGGGAAATCGCTCGAGGATATCGGATTTAGAGACCGCTTCGGGGCCTCTCCGCTCGCCATCCGGCACAGCGGCGCCGTCCGACATGAGAAACTTGAAACCACCACACTTCGGGGCGGGGATGCCCTTTTAATTGAAGTAAAACGTGATCATCTCCTTCAACTTAAAAAACATCCCGCCTTTGTTTTTATTTCCGAAGTGGAACAACCCGTATTCCGGAAGAATAAAGTGGCACCCGCGCTGGCCATTGTCGGCGGCGTTGTCGTCAGCAGCTCCCTTGGAATATTCCCCGTGGTGGTGAGCGCCATTGTGGGGGCCATCCTTCTTATTTTGATCGGATGTCTGACCTTGGAGGAAGCTTATGAATCCATTGACTGGAAAGTCATTTTTCTGCTCGCGGGGCTGTTAACCCTGGGCGTCGCCCTGGAAAAAAGTGGTGCCGCCGGATTGATCGCCGATTCATTGATCGGGTATATCGGGCAGTGGGGACCCTTGGCCCTGCTTTCGGTACTGCTTTTCTTCACCACCATTTTAACAAATGTCATGTCGAACAACGCGACCGCCGCGCTGCTGGCTCCCGTTGCCATTGTCGTCGCGCAGTCGCAGGGCTGGAGCCCCCGGCCGTTTTTGATGGCCGTCATGTTTGGCGCGTCCTTAAGTTTTATGACTCCCATCGGCTATCAAACCAACACGCTGATTTATGGTCCGGGGCAGTATCGGTTTTCAGACTTTATGCGCGTGGGAACTCCCTTGAACATTATTTTCTGGATGATCCTGACTTGGCTGATCCCAATACTGTGGCCCTTTTAGAGGCGTCCTTTCTTCCCTTCAATCAAGCAATTATGCTACGATATTCCCCTTGTTTGATGGAGGACAGATGGGAAAAATCATCGCCATCGCCAATCAAAAAGGGGGGGTCGCGAAGACAACGACAGCCATCAATCTCTCCGCGTCACTGGCCGTCGCCGAGAAGCGGGTACTGCTGATCGACCTCGACCCCCAGGGCAACGCCACCAGTGGTATGGGCGTGGATTATGATACATTGGAAGGAAGCGTTTATGACCTGATGATTGGAAGAAAATCCTTTGCTGAGCTGAGAATCAAAACAGAGGTACCCCTGTTGGATTTGTTGCCCGCGCACATCGACCTTGTTGGCGCGGAGGTGGAACTCACCCGAATGAACAGCCGTGAAATGGTTTTGAAGGAAGGCTTGAAAGGCGTCGCGACGTCTTATGATTATGTGCTCATCGACTGCCCGCCTTCGCTCGGTCTTTTAACCCTCAATGGTCTGACGGCGTCGGACACGCTCATCATCCCGATTCAATGTGAATATTATGCCCTGGAAGGCTTAAAGCTCCTTTTAAGAACCCTGAAACTCGTGCAGAAATCGCTGAATCCCGCGCTCATCATCGAAGGCATCCTGCTCACGATGTTCGACAATCGCAACAACCTCAACAATCAGGTTTCGGAAGAAATTCACGTCCATTTCGGCCAAAAGGTCTTTAAAAACGTTATCCCGCGCAACGTGACCCTGGCCGAAGCCCCGAGTCATGGAAAGCCCGTGCTTTTTTATAACGCGGTTTCACGTGGCGCCCAGTCCTATCTCGCGCTTGCCAAAGAAGTGATTTGTAAAAACTAGGAGGGATGCCGTGAAGCGTTTTCCCGTCATCGTCCTCCTTCTTATTATTATTTTCCCGCTTTTGAGCTGTGGTGAAAGCGGCAATCTGGAAAGTCTGCCCAAAGTCCACACAGTTTCCTCAAGTACGGGCAAGGCCGAAGGGCCTGTCACCGGAGGCACTGCCGTAACGATTACCGGAACCCATCTCGGTCATGACTCAGAGGTCTTTTTCGGGGACAACAAGGCCGCTTCCGTCGTCGTGCAAAGCGCAACACAGCTTCTCGCGACGACCGGGCCGGTTTTCCGCGCCCGCCGCGTGCCGGTCACGGTGACGACCGGGAGTCAAATCGTGGTGACGCCCGATGCCTTTCTCTATACGCCTCTTGCGGCATTTTCCTCGGACCGCACCGGAAATTTCGAGATCTTCACAATGGCCATTGACGGCACGGAAGTCAAACAGGTCACGAATAATGCCCTCGGGGTCGGTATTCCACCTCCCGCGGCGGGTGAAATCAACACCGCCCCCTCCTTCTCTCCGGATGGCCGGGACTTAGTCTATGAGTCGAACAAAACCGGGAACTGGGAGGTTTTTATCGCAGGTCGAACGGGGACGACCCCGACCAACCTGAGCAATGACGCGGGTGCCGCCGACCGTGATCCGGTGTTTTCGCCCGACGGTGCGTTTATTCTTTTTACATCCGATCGATTTGACGCGGCGACGAATCCCACGAGTGATGCCGAAATTTTTCGAATGAAGCGGGATGGAACAGAGCTCACGCAGTTGACCGACAACACTTCGAACGAGTTCGAGCCGACCTATTCGCCGGACGGGAATCGTATCGTCTTTGTCTCCGACCGAAATGGCACGGACACCGACCTCTACGTCATGGACAGCGTCGGCGGCAACGAAACCCGGATTACCTCGGGGACGGAAAATGACAATAGCCCGACTTTTTCACCCGATGGCAGTCAGGTGCTCTTTGTCCGGGCGATGACGCTGACGAAGGAGCTTTATACGGTCAAGAGCGACGGCTCGCCTCCTGTTATTCAACTTACCAGCGCCCAATCCGATGCCTCCGATCCCGCCTTTGTGACGCAAATGGACGGTACTTTGAATATCCTCTTTTCAAAAGACGCCACCGCGAAACCGGAAATTTTTATTCTTCCTTGCAGTGGATCAAGCGCCTTTTTCGTCCTCTCCTGTGACGAACCCAATGCTCAAAACCTTACCAATCACGTCAATACGGACAGCGCCCCCTCGCCCTCGCCCTGAACCTCGGGCCGCGTGCCCTCTTGAAAAAGCAGGATGCGGACTTATTTTATAAGTGAGAGAAGGTTCCTGTTAAAGAGGCATTAACCTTCAAGAACAGGACGGCTTGAACAAAAAATAAGGAGGGATAGCTATGACCATTCGAAGTATTAGCCCGTGGCGGTGGGAGCGTAAAACAGCCCCTTTAAATTATTTTAAAAGATCGAATCCTGTGTTTCCGTTTTTCGATACCCATTTTGATCAGCTCTTTGACGACATCACGCAGGGATTTTATCCAAATACCTCGCTTTCAAAAGACGATGCCTCGTTTTTTAATCCCCGGCTCAATCTCGTTGAAAAGGAAAAGGCATTTGAAGTTTCAGTCGAATTGCCCGGTTTGGATGAAAAAGACATCGAACTTTCAATCAAGGAGGGTGTGCTCACACTTCGCGGTGAAAAGAAACAGGAGCACGAAAAGGAGGAAGAGCATGTCTATCATCGGGAATGCGCCTACGGCAGCTTTTTGAGAAGCCTTCGCGTGCCCGCCGAGGTTGAGGAAGATCATGTCGAGGCTGCCTTTGAAAAAGGGGTTTTGAAAATCACGCTTCCCAAGACGGTGGAGACAGAGAAAACCACGCACCGTATTGAAGTGAAAGCGGCCTGAATCCGGTTATCTGAATCAACATGGATTTGAACCTGAGAGGGGCGGTTTTAAGACCGTCCCTTTCAGGTTCATGACGTGGAACAACCCCGGAAGCGCCGCTAGCGGACGATGATGCGCCCGCGCATATCGCGGCCGTGAATACCGCAGTAGTAGTTGCAGGTCACGCGTCGATGAAATGTTTTTTTAAAGCGGCCTCGTGGCATAATGCCATCCGATTTAAATGCGCAGACGCCGTGTTTCGCGTCACCGACAATGGAGTGCGGCAGCTTGTCATCGTTTTTCCAGACGATATGCCCGCCAAAATGAACCACAACAGGATTGGGGGAGAAAGCCGAATCACCCAGATCAGAGGCCTCTAACACAATCGAGACCTCTTTTTTTTGAGGATCGGACAGAAGCCCGCAACCCGATAAACTCATGGTCAGAAGAATAAGACATCCCCTGGCCAGACAACGTCTCCGAACATAGACGCCGACACGACACATGACTTTTGTACCCTCTGAATAAGTCATGAATTGTTTTTTCAGGGCAAAAATGTCCCGCTTTTGCGTTGCGAATTTTGAAAATAGCAGGCTATTCTCTGCAATTTGCGCCTTGAATCGAAATATTTTCTCTCCTGAAAAATTCACCCCAGACTTAATCAGAGGTTCCTTTTTAAGAGCATCTCAATTTCAAAATAAAATCAAGAAAAACGATACATGGCCTTGAGCTGTAAATCAACGAGCCTGTAGGAAAATGTTTTTTAACTTGACCGGCTTGCCGTTCTTGCCGAGCCTGTCCTCGTTTTCCATGAGCCATCGC
>JBHHXB010000069.1:0-11438 GCA_046756825.1 Nitrospiria bacterium
ATTCCGATTCTATTTGTCCTGCTTTCCAGCACTGTTTTAAACGCGGCGTACTTTGTGCCCATCGTGTACAAGGCCTTCTTTCACAAGCCCGTCGCGCTTGCGGCGGAGGCGGAGGGCAACTACGGCATCCATCATGACGACATCAAAGAGGCCCCCTACTTCGTGGTTGTGCCGCTGGTCTTTACAGCAGCCATGTCCCTGTTGATCGGCCTCTTCCCAAGTTACTTCATGGCCTTAACCCGGGGGGTGATCCAATGATTCACTGGGTGCATCCGGCGCTTTTCTTCTTTATCGGAGCGGCCGCACTTCCTTTCTTGGACAACGCCAAAAGGAAGCTGGTGCAATTGGGCGTCCCCCTGCTCTCCCTGCTTTCCCTTTACTATGTTTCCCCCGGAACGCACGGCGTCGTCCCTTTGATGGGGCAGGAGCTCATCTTCGGCCGCGTGGACAATCTGAGCCTTGTCTTCGGTTTCATTTTCGGCATCATCGGTTTCATCGGCATGCTTTACGGTTTTCACTTAAAAACCATCCGCGAACACATCGCCGCCTTTGTATACGCGGGCGGCGCGATGGGCGCCGTTTTCGCGGGAGACCTTTTCACGCTCTTTTTATTCTGGGAAATCATGTCGTTTTCCTCCGTTTTCATTATCTGGTTCGGCGGCTATTCCCGCTCCGCCGGGGCCGGTCTCCGCTACCTGCTCATCCACACCTTTGGCGGCGTCATGCTCCTGGGCGGCATCATCGTCCACGTCGTGAACACGGGCGATATCGGCTTTACGGCCATCCCGCTCGAAGGATGGGCGGGCGGCCTCATGCTCTTTGGATTCTTGGTCAACGCGGGCGGTCCGCCGCTTCACGCCTGGCTGCCCGACGCCTACCCCGAGGGCAGCGTCACGGGTACCATCTGGCTTGCGACTTTTACAACCAAGGTGGCCGTCTATACATTGGTGCGCGGTTTTCCCGGCGCGGAAATTTTAATTTACGCGGGTCTCTTCATGACCCTCTTCGGTGTCGGCATGACGATTCTGGAAAACGATGTCCGGCGGCTGCTTTCCTACCACATTATCAGTCAGGTCGGTTACATGGTGACGGCTGTCGGCGTCGGCACGGAACTGGCCCTGAACGGCGCGGTGGCCCACGCCATCAACAATATTCTGTTTAAAGGGCTGTTGATGATGGGCATGGGCTCGGTGATCTACATGACGGGGAAACGCAAGGCGACGGAGCTCGGCGGACTGGGCAAGGTCATGCCCATCACCGCCGCTTTGTACATGATCGGCGGATTTTCCATTTCCGGGGTACCCCTGTTTAACGGCTTTATCAGCAAAGGCATGATTATCTCCGGCGCGGCGGAGGCGCATCGCCCCGTCACCACACTGTTGTTGACCCTGGCCGCATCCGGTACCTTTCTGTCCACGACGCTCAAACTGCCCTTTAATGTCTTCGCGGGCCGGGACAAGAAACTCAAGGTCACCGATCCTCCGCCGAATATGATCATCGGCATGTCTTTGGCGGCCATCCTCTGCTTTTTATTAGGCGTTCAACCACATTACTTGACCGCTCTGCTGCCCTTCCCTGAAGTCGAATACCATGCCTTCACAACGAGTCATTTGGTGATTCAGTTTCAAATTCTCGTGACGGCCCTGATCGCATTTTTAATCTTCGTCGAAAAGCTGCGTCCCCACGAAACCATCAGCCTCGACACGGACTGGTTTTACCGGAAGGGCGGACACTTCTTTATGAAATTGGCGAAAGGCCCTATTTCCATTTGGGAAGAGTTTATTATCGAGGTCTATAAAAAGGCCATTATTCGCCCAACGAAAGGCTTTATCGTCCTCTGCCGCCGGTTTGACATCGGGGTGATTGACCGGATTGTCAACGAAATCGGGCGAGGCGTTTTTGGCGGCGGCTGGTTTTCAAACGCCTTTGAAAAATACGTGGTGTACGCACTGATCAATGTGGTCGGCTATTTCAATCACATTGCCGCTCACATCTTCAAACGGCTTCAAACAGGCTCCGTGCATAACTACGCCATGATTATTATTGTCGGGATTTTTATTCTGGTAAACCTCTATATGCTGATTGGGGAACAACTCACGCAGCTTATGGTGGCGGTGAAGTAGAAAGTGACTTTCTGATGCTCAGTACGCTTGGTGAAATCTTCGCAGCCGATCAAATCGGGTTTCCGGTTTTATCGTATACGATCTTCATTCCGCTCGTGACCGCGGTTTTACTCGTCTTTTCGAATGATGAAAAGCAGATTAAAAAAATTGCCTTAATGGCCACCGTCACCTCTTTTTTACTCTCAACCCTGCTCCTGATCTTTTTCAGGGAAGGGACGCCGGACATGCAGTTTGTCGAACACCTGGCGTGGATTGCCCCCTTGGGCATCACCTACCATGTCGGCGTGGACGGCGTTAGTGTGTTGCTGGTCGTGTTGACGACCTTTCTCTCCGTGCTTACGCTGTTGTTTTCATGGAAGGGCATCGACCATTATTTTAAGGAATACGTCCTTTGCCTGCTTGTGCTGGAGACCACGGTCATCGGCGTCTTTTGCGCGCTCGATCTTTTTCTTTTCTTCCTGCTTTGGGAAATCATGCTGCTCCCCATGTATTTTCTCATTAAAATCTGGGGCGGCGCGCGACGCGACTATGCCTCGCTGAAATTCGTGCTCTACACCCTCCTGGGCAGCGTGCTCATGCTGGTCGGCTTCGTCATTCTTTATCTAAACCATCAAAGCGCCACGGGCACCTATTCCTTTGACTTTTTGGATCTTTTAAAAGCGCCGCTCACGCAGACAAAGCAGATGTGGGTCTTCACACTGCTCTTTTTCGGCTTTGCCTTCAAAGTCCCGATGTTCCCCTTTCATACCTGGCTTCCCGATGCCCACGTCGAAGCACCCACGACAGGCAGCGTTCTTCTGGCCGGAGTGCTCCTGAAAATGGGGACCTACGGTTTTGTGCGGTTTTCACTCCCGCTTCTCCCCGAGGCCTCGGCCTATTTTGTGCCCCTTATGTCCATTTTGGGCGTGATCGGCATCGTGTACGGCGCCTTGCTTGCGCTCGCTCAGGACGACATCAAGAAACTGATCGCCTATTCCTCCATCAGTCATCTGGGCTTTGTCATTTTGGGGATCTTCGCGCTCAATGCGCAGGGAATACAGGGCGGGATCATTCAAATGATCAACCACGGCATTTCGACCTCCGGTCTCTTCTTCATCGTCGGCTTTCTCTACAACCGCCGCCACACGCGCGACATCAAGGAATACGGCGGGCTCGCCAAACAAGTGCCGATCCTGGCCGGATTTTACCTGGTTATCAGCATGTCCTCGCTGGCCTTTCCGGGAACCAACGGCTTTGTCGGAGAGCTTTTGATTTTACTTGGGGCAATGAAACAGAATTGGCAGATCGCCGCCCCCGCCTTTGTTGGGGTGCTCCTGGCCGGAGCCTACCTGCTCTGGCTGTATCAGCGCACGATGATGGGTGAGCTCGATAACCCGAAAAACAAAAACCTGGTCGATCTCGACCGCATTGAAATCGGCATCTGCACGGCGCTGGTTGTTGTTATTCTTTGGATGGGCATTTACCCCTTTCCTTTTTTAAGAATGATGGACGGTTCGGTCACCTTTATCACCGACCGCATGGGCGTGACACAAAACACAGTGGATCAGACGGCCTCCGGTACTGCTCTGATCCAGTCAAAATTAAATATGGAGCCTTAAAATAGTATGAGTCAAAAATATACCGCCACAGTGATGCGGGACGAAGACCGTTGGCTGGGATGGATTGAGGAAGTCCCCGGCATCCAGTGCCAGGAACATTCACGCGAGGCGCTTCAGGAAAATCTGATGGGCCTACTCAAAAAAACCCTTCTTTTTAATCAACAAGAAACCTTCAGTGACTTGGAGCTTTGTTTTAAGGAGAGCGGATGATTCAGGAGCATCTCCTATCCATTATCCTCTTCGCCCCCTTTGTGGGCGCGACCATCCTGTTCTTTGTGCCCAACACACAGCGGAGTCTCGTCCAGGGTATCGCCGCCTTTTTCGGCGGGCTGTCTTTCGTCTCCTCGCTCTATCTCTTCTATTCGTTTGACACGGACAAGGGCGGGTTTCAATTTATCCAGCAGTCCGTCTGGTCGGAAAACCTGGGCATCTCCTTCTTTTTAGGCGTGGACGGCATCGGCACGCCGATGGTGCTGGCCTCGGCGCTCCTCATGTTTTGCGGCATCTTTGTGTCATGGGACATCAAAGACCGGCTGAAGGAATTTTACATCAACCTGCTGGTCCTGGGCTCGGCGACGATGGGCGTCTACATGTCCCTCGACCTCTTCTTCCTCTTCTTCTTTTACGAGCTTTCCGTGATTCCGATGTATCTTTTCCTCACCATTTGGGGAAGACACACCAAGGGTTACAAGGATATGTCCGGACACGTAAACATGAAGGGCGAAGAGAAAAGGGAGTCGGTGTCCTTCATCCTGAATTTCAACAAAAACAGCAAGGACTACGCCGCGATGAAGCTCACGCTTTATCTCTCGCTCGGGGCCGTCATCGCACTCTTGGGCATCCTGCTGGTCTATGTCAAAACGGGGCTGAACACCTTTAATATCATTGACATCGCCGAAAAGGGGAACTTGTCCAGCGGCATTAAGGAAATCGCCTTCCTGCTCATTTTCATCGGCTTCGCGCCCATCGCCGCCATCTTCCCTTTTCATTCCTGGTCACCGGTCGGCTATGCCGCGGCACCGCCCGCCGCCAGCATGATGCACGCGGGGGTCTTGAAAAAACTGGGACACTTCACCATCATCCGCATCTGCTTCTATCTTTTCCCCGAAGCCACGGCGGAATGGATGCCGCTGATCGCCATTTTATGTGTCATCAACATCGTCTACGGCGGGCTCGTGGCCTTCCTGCAAAAAGACACCAAGTTTGTCGTCGGCTATTCCTCCGTCGGTCACATGGGCTACATTTTTCTTGGGCTGGCCTCGCTGAATCACATCAGCCTCACCGGCGCGGTCTTCTTTCTCTACGCGGACGCCATGGCAATGGGACTGCTCTTTGCGCTGGCGGGATTTATTTACTATCAGGCCAATACCCTCGACATCCCCTCGCTGGGCGGACTCGTGCATAAAATGCCCTTTGTCGCAGGCTGTTTTGTCCTCGGGGCCGCAGCCTCCTTCGGACTGCCGGGCGGCATGAACTTTGTCGGAGAGCTCATGGTTTTCATGGGAGCCTGGCGGGTCTATCCGGTGCAAACCATCCTCGCCGCCCTGGCGGTGACGATTACCTGGGCCTATTATTTTCGGATGACGCGCGATATGTTTTTTGGCAAACTGAATCCCAAAATGACGCACGTCAACGATGCCCGGATGTGGTATGAGCGGCTGCCCCTGGTGCTCCTGGTTTTCTTCACCTTCTTTTTCGGTATTTTCCCCGGAAAATTTCTAAGCGTCATCGAAAAAGGCGTGCAACCCATTCTGACGCGATTCAGCACCTTGCCCGCCGACGCCATCGCACGGAAAAACCTGTCCGGCATCACACAGGGAGATGACTCATAAAATGACGCCGCCGGTTTTGACACTTGCCGATTTAAATCTGCAGCTCATCGCGCCAGAGCTTTGGATGGTCTTGCTGACCTGTGTTGTGCTGACCCTCGACTTCGCCTTCCCAAAAATCCCAAAACCGCAACTGGGCTATTTTTCAATTGCGGGGATGGCACTCATTACCTTTCAGCTCATCGGCTACGTCATCGACGGCACGGGCGGAACCTCCTTCGGCACGATGTTCATTCTCGACCCCTTGGCCCTCTTTTTTAAAATTTTCATCCTGCTCTCGACCATTTTAATGATTCTGGGATCAATCAACGCCGTAGAAAAAATCCCCTATTTTAGGGGCGAGTATTACTTCCTATTGCTCTTTGCCGCGCTCGGCATGATGTTCATGGTGTCCGCGAATGACTTCCTCTCGCTCTTTATCACGCTGGAATTTTCAACCTTCGGCTTTTATATTCTCGTGGCCTATCTGCGCGACGACCTGAAATCAAACGAAGCCGCCATCAAATTTTTTATTTTGGGAGCGCTCTCCGCGGGCCTCATCGCCTACGGTGTCAGCCTCATTTACGGATCAACGGGAACGATTCTTTTTGACCGCATCGCGCAAAATCCCCCGGAGGCCACTTTAGGGCTCGTCATCGGTCTGCTCTTTGTGTTTGTCGGCATCGGCTACAAACTCGGCGCGGTGCCCTTTCACACCTGGATTCCCGATGTCTATCAAGGCGCGCCGACCACGGTCACAGCCTATCTTTCCGTTGTGCCGAAAGCCGCGACCTTCGGCATTTTCCTACGCGTTGTCTTCGGTGCATTTCTGGGTCTGAAAGCCGACTGGCAGTGGATGATCGTGACGATTTCCATCCTCTCCATGACCTACGGCAACCTCACCGCCATCGCGCAGAAAAACATGAAGCGCCTGCTGGCCTATTCCGGCATCGCGCAAATCGGCACCATCCTCATCGGCATGGCCGCCGGCACGCAGATGGGGATTGAATCCATTTTGTTTTACATCCTCACCTATCTTTTCGCCAATATCGGGGCCTTCATCGTTGTCATCATTTTTCAAAATTTAACCGACAAAGATGAAATCGAGGACTTCGCGGGCCTGAACCGCCGCTCGCCGCTCATGGCCTTCGCGATGCTGGTTTTCCTGCTTTCATTGGCGGGCGTACCACCGCTCGCGGGCTTCATCGGCAAGGTGTATGTCGTCGCCGCCGCCGTCAATCAGGGTTTGATCCTACTGGTCTCCGTCGCGCTGATTAACATGGTGATTTCGTTCTACTACTACTTGATCGTCGTCAAAAAAATCTACTCCGTCGAGCCGACGGAAACCACCCCCATCCACATCCCCGCCCCGCTGAAACTGGCGATTTATATCAGCATCGCGGGTGTCATTCTCCTCGGCGTCTGGCCCAAGCCCTTCATCAACGCCGCCATCGCCGCGACCTCCGTCTTCACGGATTTGGTGCTGCGCTAGTTTTTGACTTTTCGAGACAATCTCATATATTGACATTTTTCTAATACGCCCCCCGCTTGACATTCCGTAAAGAGGTGATGTAGCATCACAAAATATTTTAACCGGACTTCCTGATTGAACACACAATTTATGTGACGGCGCTTACAGTGCTGTAAACGCCGTACATTGGCAATGATGCCATATCCTTGAAATAAGGGTATGGCATTTTTTTTGGAGTTTTTCAGGTGAGAGATTAGCCCACTTCGGAACAATATTAGTCTAGGCGAATCGTGTTTCGATCGCTTTTTTTAACCGTTTTGCCTTAATTACGAACAAGATCTTGTTCGCTCTTTTTGGGGGGAATGTTCGTAGAAGGGAAAAAACATGATCAAGAAAGTTTATGTATTCGATAAAGATATGGCTATCCGCGAGATGTTGTGGATGATATTTAAGCGCCGAGGATATCTCGTGTATTGCTATCCAAGACCTGGCGCCTGCCCTGAGACTTTTTTTGCTCAGCTTGATTGCGCGTCAGGACATGCCTGCGGAAAATTTATCATAGCAAGCCTCGATTTTCCTGATCTCCCCCGGTTTGAATTGATCAAAAATCTCATCAACAAGAAACATTGCAAGATCAAGCACATTGCTCTGATGTCCACGAGCTGGTCGGACACTGATTTAGAGACTGCGCGAGACCTGGGCTGCGCGACATTCCAAAAACCTTTTCCGCCCATCGAAATGAATATCTGGATCGATGCTTGTGAAGAAGAGGACATCCGGCCGGGGAAAGACAAGATATCAGAGCACGTCGCATTGAAGCACTGATCATTATAATGAAAAATCTCATTTCCACCTACGAAACAAAAACCTTCTTTGACGAGATGTTTGAAAAAGGACACTCGCCGCGGCCGCACTACCGGCAATTCTGTGAGCGCCTTTCGGATCTTTCTTTCGAAGCATTCGATAAGCAACGTCGGCAGGCCGACCGGGTTTTCCTGAATCAGGGCGTCACCTTTACGGTCTATGGCGACCCGCAAGAGACTGAACGGATTTTTCCTTTCGACTTGATTCCACGCATTATTCCAAACAGTGAATGGCAGCACATCGAGCAAGGCTTGCGCCAGCGGATTCAGGCACTCAATACTTTTTTAGGCGATGTTTACGGACCGCAACGGATTTTAAATGACAAGGTCGTTCCCCGTGAACTGATCGAAAGCTCCTCCCAGTTTCGGCCCGACCTGGTCGGTTTCCGTCCTCCGAGGGATCTCTTCATCCATATTTCCGGCGTGGATTTGATCCGGGACCACCACGGGACTTATACCGTTCTGGAAGATAATCTACGGGTGCCTTCCGGCATTTCCTATGTATTGGAAAACCGCGTGGTCATGAAACAGGTCTTTCCCAAGCTCTTTGCCAAGATGAGGGTCCGGCCGGTTGATCACTATCCCAACCAGCTCTTGGAGAACTTGAAGTACCTCGCGCCCTTTTCAGGGGAAAACCCTACTGTCGTTGTCCTGACCCCGGGCGTTCATAATTCGGCCTACTTTGAACATTCCTATCTCGCCTTGCAGATGGGCATAGAGCTGGTCGAGGGGCGAGATTTGGTCATCGAAGGGGATCGGGTCTATATGAAAACAACCGAAGGCCTGAAGCCGGTGGATGTGATCTACCGGCGAATCGATGACGCCTTTTTAGACCCGGAGATCTTTCGAAGCGATTCAACCTTGGGCGTGCCCGGATTGATGCGCGCCTATCGTGCGGGCAATGTCGCGCTGGCCAATGCCGTCGGTACCGGCATCGCGGATGACAAGGCCGCCTATGCCTATGTGCCGAAGATGATTAAATACTATCTGGGCGAAGATGCCCTTCTCCCGAACGTCCCGACTTATCTTTGTAACCAGGCATCCGATCGGCAATACGTGCTGGAGCATCTCCCTTCCCTGGTCGTCAAAGCCGTCAATGAGTCGGGCGGATATGGCATGCTGATGGGGCCCGCTTCAACAAAAGCAGAACAGGCGGATTTTCGAGATAAAATTCGGAGCAACCCCCGGAACTACATCGCTCAGCCGGTCGTCGCCCTTTCCCGTCACCCCTCCGTCGTGGGGGAGCGGATCGAAGAGTTTACTTTGTCGGGCCGTCATGTTGATCTTCGGCCCTATATTTTGTATGGACAAGACATCACAATGTCGCTCGGCGGCCTGACCCGGGTTGCTCTGAAAAAGGGATCCTTGGTTGTCAACTCGTCTCAGGGCGGTGGCAGCAAAGATACCTGGGTGCTCTATGGAGAAGGGTAACGGGGAGAAGTTTAGATGTTAAGCCGCACGGCAGAGATGTTTTTTTGGATTGGCCGCTATATCGAGCGGACGGAGTATACCGCGCGGCTCGCCGATGTCCATTACGATCTCCACCTGGAAAGCGCGGATCTAAAGGAGACTGCTGTTGATTGGGAACGCTACCTGGATGACAGAGGGGATCTCGCCGCTTATCGTGCTTTATATGAGCAGATTGAGACAGACAACGTCCTCGACTTTCTGGTTCTCAGCAAGCAAAACCCCAATTCCCTGGCCAACCTGGTTCAAATGGCAAGGGAGAATGCACGCGGCATACAAGATCAGCTTTCCATTGAGGCCTGGCATCATCTGAATAGTTTTCATCTGAACCTCAAAAGCCGCACCCTTCATGAGCTCAAAGCCAACCCCCATTATCTCTTGAACCATATCAAAAGTGAATGCTACACATTGGCAGGTGTTTTTCGGAGCACCCTCCTTCGCGGAGAAGGATGGACCTTTTTTCGACTCGGCAAGAATATTGAGCGTGCCGGACAGACCGCACGGCTTCTCATACATCCCGTCCTGTTGACTGCGTCGCCCAGCCCCCGGAACTTGTCGGATTATCAACAATGTATCGCCCTCTTAAAATCGGCAAGTGCCCATCAGTCTTATCGAAAAGTCTATAGCGGTAAGCTTTCTCCCAAAAAAATTGTCCAGTTTCTACTGTTCCACGATCGATTTCCCAGGTCGGTCCGTTTTTCTGTCGGGGTGATTCAGCAACAGCTCAGGGCGCTCTCCGGTCCGGCCCAAAACCCGAAGCGGCGTGAATCGGAACGATTATCGGGACAACTGGTGGCCGATCTGAAATTTTCAAGCATTGAAGAAATTTATCAAATCGGGCTCAGTTCATTCATTCCGGAGGCTATTGATTGTCTGGATCATATCAGCAGCGGTTTGGCGGAAATCTTTTTCGGCGCGACGGTGTACGCCGATCAGCCGACCCCCCGCTTTCAGAGAAAACGCAGACGCCGCGAAATACCTGAATCTCATGTACGCGCCATCAAAGCCATCCTTTCCGCTCGACATCGCTTCACCTATACTTACGAGGCCCCGGTTGCCCAGGTACAGACACTCATGCGCCTTGCCCCGCCCCAGCACTATGGACGCCAACGGCGTCTTGACATTCGCTGGCATATGGAACCCCAAGCCGACTACCGCCATTTCACCGATGCCTTCGGGAACCTGGTCTGGCAGTTGGATCATAAAGATATCAAGGAGATGACTTGTACCGTCGAGATGCGAATCGAAACGCAAGCCCTTTACGGTATCGACCAATCATTAACCTATCAAGGCATTACGCCGCAGGAATCGGACTGCACTGTGGATGCGGTCGAGTTCAAAAAATTGACCGACCTGGTCGACCACTCGGAGATACTCGATCAGTGGGCGGCCCACTTGAAAAAACGCGGAATATCCTCGGCGGAAATGGCAGAAACCATTCTGCATCAGGTCGGCGCGCATATGCGTTATGAGTCCGGCCAGACCCATGTGGGCACCAAGTCCTCGGAAGCTTTTAAACTGGGGAAAGGGGTTTGCCAGGATTACGCCCATATCATGCTTTCACTTTGCAGGCAGGCGGGGCTTTCGGCCCGCTATGTCTCGGGTTATCTCCCGGGTGAGGGTCAAAGTCATGCCTGGGTAGAAGTCCTCCTCCCCGTCGGTCCCGAACAGAATCCGACTTGGGTTGCTTACGACCCCACTCACCAACGCCGCTGTGACGAGCGCTACATCACAGTCGGCATCGGCCGGGATTACCAGGATGTGGCCCCTACCAGTGGTTTTTATTCGGGCGAGGCAGGTAGCAAATTGGACGCAGAGGTTTCGGTAGTCATTGAATCCCAAGGCCCGTCAGACCGGCTTCTTCCTTCTCCGAGTTTGGGAGAAAGAACCACCCTCAGGGATATAGAGGCTCAGCAACAGTGAGTGATTTCAAAAGTGGTTTCGACAAAAAACGATTGGAGGTCTTTGTACAAGACCCCGCCTTCATTCAATCTTCCACCCTATGATTTGCAACGCCCCACATCCTCGCACCGCTGAAACTGGCGACTTACGTCCGCATCGCGGGTGTTATCTTCCTCGGCGTCTGGCCCAAGCCCTTCATCAACGCC
>JBHHXB010000070.1:0-11434 GCA_046756825.1 Nitrospiria bacterium
CGGCCGCATTGTGGCAGGCGGATTCGCATCCAACGGCATCAACAACGATTTCGCCCTCGCGCGATACGACACAAACGGCGCGCTCGACGGGACCTTCGGAACCGGCGGCCGGGTCACGACTAGCTTTGGAACCGGTGTCGATGAAATCAATGCCCTGGTGGTACAACAGACAGACGACAAGATTGTCGCCGGTGGCTTCTCTTTCATTTCCGGCAACAACGATTTCACGCTTGCACGCTTTGACTCCAACGGGGCGCTTGACGCCACATTTGGCGCTGGAGGGAAAGTTATCACCGCCGCTGGTGCGGGCGACGACCACATCCACGCCGTGGCGCTTCAGACCGACGGCAAGATTGTGGCGGGCGGATTTTCGTTTTCCGGGACGAGTGTGGACTTCGCGCTCGCACGTTACAATACCGACGGCAGTCTGGACACGAATACGGATGCGGATCCGGGCACCCATTTCGATACCGACGGCACACTTACGACAGCCGTTGGCGGCGGCGCGGACGAAATCAACGCCATCGCCGTTCAAACGGATAATAAAATCATCACGGCGGGTTTCACCTTTGGTGTCAACAACATCAGGAATAAAGACTTTGCCCTGTCCCGCTTGAATGCTGACGGGACACTCGATACCACCTTTGGCACCAGCGGAAAAGTGACCACGGCGATTGGCAACGCGGACAGCCTTGGCCACGACGTCATTCATGCCCTTGCCTTGCAAACGGACGGGAAAATCGTCGCGGGTGGACACACCCACAATGCGGCCACAGGCGATAACTTCATGCTCGCCCGCTACGACACCGGCGGCGTGCTTGATCCCGGCTTCGGCACGGGTGGACTCGTCCAAACCCCCATCAATGCCAACGATGAAGAAGTTAACGCCATTTTGCTTCAAACGGATGGAAAGATCATCGCGGCGGGGACATCCTTTACAAACGAAGTAGCCCCGGCATCCAGCCATCACGACTTTACAGTCGCCCGTTACAACGCCAACGGCACACTTGATGCCGTGTTCGGGACCGGCGGTATTGTTAAAACTCCGATTGGTCTGGGGAGTTTCGCGGATACCGTTCGTCTTCAAACTGATGGAAAAATCGTCGTGGCGGGGTCTTCGGAAAACGCGGCGGGTTTCGATTTCGCCGTCGTGCGTTATAACACAAACGGCACACTCGACACGACCTTTGACGCGGACGGCATCGTGACAACAGAGATCAGTACCGGACACGATTTTGCGAAGGCCGTACAAATTCAAGGCGACGGGAAGATCGTCGTAGCGGGCACAACCTTTCCGGGCGGCGGGCCGGAGCAATTCGCGCTTGCCCGTTACAACAGCGACGGGAGCCTCGATACTTCCTTTGGCGTCAACGGGGTCGCAACGACCTCTTTCGCCAACGGAGGCCAGGCCTTCGCCCTGCAAATTCAGTCGGACGGAAAGATACTCGCCGGGGGATTTTCAAACAGTGCGCAGAACAGCCGGGATTTCACCCTTGCCCGCTTCCTTGCAGATGGCACGCTCGATACCGGCTTTGGTGTGGGCGGGATTGAGATTTCCCCATTCAGCGGCGGCATGGATGAAATTCATGATCTTATCGTTTTATCAAACGGCAACCTCCTCGCCGCCGGGTTTTCCACAAATGGACACGGCGAAAACACGGATTTCCACTTGGCCCGTTACGCCCCTTAAGAATACAGGATGGCTTGATTCGGCCCATATCTCTCATCCCTTAAAACCCCTGCGTCACACCCTTTTAAAAAATGGAGCGCTCCATGCCCGAGAAAAAAAATAGTCGATCCAATAAAAAAATCGCCCCGCTCATCGGTGTGATCGGGGGCAGCAAAAGCGATTTCCCTGTTTTGGAGAAAGCCGTTAAAACACTGGAGACCCTCAAAGTCCGCTCGGAACTCCAGGTTGTTTCGGCCCATCGGACCCCGGATCGTCTTTTTGAATATGCCGAATCAGCAGAGTCACGCGGGGTTGAGGTGATCATTGCCGGGGCGGGCGGAGCCGCGCACTTGCCGGGCATGATCGCGGCCAAGACACATCTGCCGGTCATCGGCGTGCCCATTCCCACGGAACACCTCAAGGGCATGGATTCACTGCTTTCGATTGTTCAAATGCCGCGAGGCATTCCTGTCGCGACAATGGCCATCGGTGGTGCGCAAAACGCGGCGCTCTTCGCGGCGGCGATTTTGGCGCTGAAATACGATGCAATCCGTGAGCAGCTCATCGCCTATCGCACCGATCAGACCAATGTCGTTCTCTCCGGACAGTAGTGACGTGATCCCCCCCGGCCGGAAAATCGGCGTACTCGGTGGCGGACAGCTCGGAACATTTTTCACCATCGCGGCCAAGCGCCTGGGGTACCGGGTCACGGTCTGGGACCCGAACTCCGATGCGCCCGCGCATGCCTGGGCGGATACTTCCGTGAAATCCGCGTTTGATTCCCAAGCGGCGCTTCAAACATTTATCGGCGAAGCCGATGCTGTCACTTTTGAATGGGAAAATATCCCTGTCAACCTGGTTCGGGCGATTGAGGAGCGGCGGCCGGTGCGGCCGGGCAGCGCCGTGCTTTCCCTGCTCCAAAACAGAGTGCGTGAAAAGGAATTTCTCGATGCGCACAACCTTCCCGTGACCCTGTATCGTGCGGTTTTAAAACAGAACGAACTGACAAGCGCAGCGAAACAGTTGGGATTCCCTCTCATTTGTAAAACCGCCACTGCGGGGTATGACGGCATCGGGCAGTGGCGGCTGACCCGGATGGAAGACGTTTGTGCTCTGTCGGCCGCGCTCGCGCCCCGCGAAACCGGCTGGATTTTGGAAAAGGTGGCCCCCTTCACGAAGGAGTTATCCATTATTGCCGCGCGGAGCAAGCAAGGTGATGTCGTCACCTATCCCGTGACCGAAAACCTGCATGAGGCAGGCATTTTGCGCCTCTGCCGCATGCCCGCGGACATCCCCCTTGCGCTTTCACAAAAAATCTCTGCGCTCGCCGTGGAGGTGTTATCTGCCCTTCAAGGCGTTGGCCTGTTCTGCATCGAACTCTTTTTATTGGAAAATGAAGTGCTGCTGATCAATGAAATCGCCCCGCGACCTCATAACTCCGGCCACTACACGCTTGATGCTGTCCATCCTTCCCAATATGAACAACAGGTCCGTGTGCTTTGCGGGCTTCCATTGCCACAACCCGCGCCATTATCGTCAGCGGTGATGGTGAACCTGCTCGGTGCCGAGATCCTGGCAATCAGGCAGCCGGAATATACCCGGAAACTGTTCGCCATTCCGGGTGCAAGAATGTATGACTACCGGAAAAAAGAGATTAAAGATCGACGGAAGATGGGACACGTGTCACTGATCGGGCAAGACCCAAAAGATCTGCTTTCACGCGCGGAGGCCGTTTGTGCAATACTGCGTGATGCCCGAAATCATACTGACTCCGGTTAAAATAGAGAGGGGTTGCCGGACACAAGGGTACCCGACACGGGGATGGCAGGGGAGACCACTAAAATCGTCACACTCGTTCTCGGGGGATTTGGAATGGGGTAAAAGCGCCGGCCAATCGCCCAAAACGTCAGCGGGCCGTAATAGTTGGCCGGGATTTCGATGGACCACTTAAACGGAGGCAGGGAATCCAATCGGGTTTTCACAACCCCTCTCGACGTCATAAGCAATACGCCAAACAGGGGTGGAATGTCGCCGGGGTCAATCTTGACTGTGACCGTACTCCCCGCCATGACGACCTCCCCCTCCGACAGCGTGCTGATTTCAAAGGCCGGGGCGGGCGCGATATTCAGGATTGTGGTGGTAAAAACAATGGCGAAAAACACCTTCCGCATGCGAGCAACCCCCTAATCAAAATAACTGCGGCGCATGCTTTATTTTCCCGTACCCACAGGGAGATGTCAATTGCCCCCTTCATCCGCTTCGGGCGAATACACCCCTAAAAGCCAAGACTCGACTACGCGGCTTTTCTGATCATGGGGTGGCTACGTTTTCCTTCATCCCGGCCTCTGTACTCAATCGCGTAGCACTCATACAGCAGACCAATATTGATCATTAAAAACCCACCGGAGATCAAAAAATAGAACCCTCTCCAATACGAGAAAAGTCCAGAGAGATATGTTGGATCCGTAGAATTGGATAACACAGCACCTTCCGTGATTTGACCCCTCAGCGGGACATGAAGTGCAAGTCTTCCTCTAAGAAGGGCAATCCCTTCTATAATTTCACCTTGTTCAAGTTTAATCTGCTCCAGGTTATTCCAAAAATCGTGGGTAACAGAGTCCTCGTAGTAAGAAATGTAGTTTGCGTAGAGATCCGCTTCCTGTTTGACATTCCGTCCCAGGTGATCAAGGCGTTCATCCAGTTGATTCGAGAGGAGAGAAATTTCCCCGGCGCGCGTCAGGTTTGAATTGACATCACTTGCCACGGCAAAACCATGCCCCAAAACCACGAGCATGACCAGTAAAGACACTGCCCCGATTGTTTTTAAAGTGGTTCGTCTCATGACCGCCTCCACAATTTAAATTACAAACAACAAACCCTTTTCCCATAAAGAAAAGCAAGGATAATGCCTGAGCACACAAGATTTGCTCTCAGCTTTATCTCATATTTTCAATGTGTTAGATCAGAGTTGTTGATGTGAATGTGGAGAAAGGCCTCTTTGCGTGGAATAAGGGACCACCCGCCTGGCTTGAGTGATCCTGAAGTACACCATCTCTTCTTCTGAAAGATAGCCTAGTCGTTTTGTGGCATGGGGTTAGAGATTATTGATTGTTCTTCGCATCTTGAGGGCCAGCGCAGCCTGGTTGGATTCTTTTGCGATGTTGCCCTGAATCATTTCGCGCAGATAGGGATTGGTTCCGATTTTGCTGATGACAAGGGAAAGAAACTGGGTGTTTTCTCCTAGAGAAGTAATTTCTTTGAGGGATTGGATTAAATCCGGCTCCAAATTGACCGAGTAATCGCCCACACGAAAATACGCGGGATAAACGGGATTAGGTCGTTTTTCAAAGGTGATGTTCATAAAACTATGCTCCTCAATAGACGATTTTCTCCAGGATCCAGCTTCGAATCCCGAGCCAATTCAGTCATGGTGACGGTGGTGTTTCATTAGTATAGCAAGGAATAGCAAAGGAGCAAGCCGCCTCGCCAGATATGATCTTCTGCGGGGCTTAGCCTTAAAAACTTGCTATAAAAAAAGTGAGTTTAGACGAAATGTCCGCTCGATTAATGCCCGGAATGAACGCCTCATAACCTCACGGGCACGCCGCGCCCGGCGAGGTAGTCCTTGGCTTCGTGGATGGAATGGGTTTGATAGTGGAAGATCGAAGCGGCCAAGACCGCGTTGGCCTTGCCGGTGGTGACCCCTTCGTAGAGGTGTTCGAGGGAGCCGACGCCGCCGGAGGCGATGACGGGAATATGCACCTGTTCGCAGACGGCGCGGGTCAATTCAAGATCATAGCCGGTGGTTTTCCCGTCCTGATCCATGCTGGTGAGCAAAATTTCTCCCGCGCCATAGCCTTCCATTTTGGCTGCCCAATCGACGGCGTCCAAGCCCGTGGGATTCCGTCCGCCGTGGGTGTAAACCTCCCAGTGACCCGTTTTTTCGGGAATGCGCTTGGCGTCGATGGCCACGACGATTGTGGAACTCCCGAACTGCCGGGTGGCCTCGCGGACAAATTCGGGACGTTTTACGGCGGCGGTGTTGATCGACACCTTGTCCGCCCCCGCGCTCAACAGTATCTGAACGTCTTCCGCCGTACGCACGCCGCCGCCGACCGTGACCGGCATTGAAACCTCATCCGCCGTGTGCCGGACAATATCCAGCAATATTTCCCGCTCGTCGGAGGAGGCAGTAATGTCCAAAAAGCAGAGTTCGTCGGCCCCTTGCGCTTCATAGATTTTGGCCACTTCGACCGGGTCGCCCGCGTCCCGCAAATTCACAAAGCCGACTCCCTTGACCACCCGTCCCCCCTTGACGTCGAGGCAGGGGATGATCCGCTTCGCCAACATCTACGCCGCACCTTTTTTCCCGGCCGCGATCGCGGCCTTCAGCGAGATACGGCCCTCGTAAAGCGCCTTGCCCATAATGGCACCGTCAACACCGGGAATTTTGGAAAGCCTCTGAATCTGCTCAAGGGTCGTGACACCGCCGGAGGCGATGACCGGAATGTTCACGGCGCGAGACACTTCTTCCATCAATCCGACATTCGGGCCTTCGAGCATGCCATCCTTTTCGATATCGGTCAAAATCAGCGCGGCCGCACCGGCCTTTTCCATCTGCAAAGCCAGCTCGGTCACGGTTTCCTCACGCTGTTCCGTCCAGCCTTGAACGGCGACTTTGCCCTTTCGGGAATCAATGCCAACAATGATTTTATTCTGAAACGACAGACAAGCCTCTTTTAAGGTGAGGGGTTCCTTCAGGGCGACGGTACCGAGAATGACTGCCGCCGCACCCGCCGACAAATAACGATCCATATCCTGGAGATAGCGGATGCCTCCGCCGACCTGAACCGGAATAGAGACCGATTTGATGACGCGTTCGATCACCCCGTAAGCGGCAGGACTGCCCTGCACCGCGCCGTCCAAATCGACCAAGTGCAGCTTTTCCGCCCCTTCCCCGGCCCAACGCCGGGCCATCTCGACGGGATCGTCTCCGTACACGGTTTCATCATTAAACTCGCCCTGCCGCAAGCGTACACAGCGCCCGCCTTTAATATCAATCGCCGGAATTAAAATCATTTCACCCCTCTACACTGTTAAATTCGCAAAATTTTCTAGCAGCCGCCGGCCCATCTCCTGGCTCTTTTCGGGATGAAATTGACAGGCGAAAAGGCGGCCCTGCGACACGGACGAGGCGAAGCGCACGCCGTAATCGGTCGTCGTCGCCATGTATGCCGTATCTTCCGGCGCGCCGTAATAGGAATGGACGAAATAAAAATAGGTCTCGCCAGGAATATCTTTCAAAATGGATGTTTCTTTTTCAATCTGGATCTGGTTCCAGCCCATGTGTGGCACTTTTAAGTCATTTTTGGGAAAACGAACGACTTGACCGGGGATAATACCGAGGCCCGGACGCGCGCCGAATTCCGTTCCCTCCGAAAAAAGGATCTGAAGTCCGAGACAGATACCAAGATAGGGCTTCTCCGACAGAATCGACTCTTTAATCGGCGTAAGCAGCCCAAGCTTTTCGAGGTTGTCCATGCAGTCGGAAAAGGCCCCGACCCCCGGCACGACCAGATGCGTCGCCTCGGAGACGACATTGGGATTGCGGGTGATCGTCGCAGCAAAGCCGGCTCGCTCGAAACCCCGCTGAACCGACCTTAAATTCCCGGAGCCGTAGTCAACGATGACAATCCGCCTCACTGTTTTAAAGACTCCCCTTCGTCGAAGCAACCCCTGTTCGGCGCGGGTCGATTTGCGTTGCCTGGTCGAGGGCGCGGCCGAAGCCCTTGAAGACGGTTTCGAGGATATGGTGGGGATCTTTGCCGTAGCGCAGGTTGATGTGCAGGTTGATCCGCGCCTGATCGACGAGGGAGCGGAAAAAATGCTCAATTAACGCGCAATCGAAATCCTTGATCCGCCGCCGCGCGTTTTTAACATTGTAGACGAGGTAGGGGCGGCCGGAAAGATCAACCGTGACTTCGGAAAGGGCCTCATCCAGCGGGATAACGGCCGTACCGAAGCGGCGGATACCGGCCTTGTCCCCCCAGGCCTTTGCGAGGGTTTCCCCCAGGACGATGCCGAGATCCTCGACGGTGTGGTGCTCGTCGATCTCGATATCGCCCGAAGCCTTGATATCGAGATCGAAAAGACCGTGTTTGGAAAAGGCCTCAAGCATGTGGGTCAAAAAGGGGAATGGGGTGTCGATGCGGTATTCGCCCGCACCATCCAAATTGACCGAAACGGCGATGCCGGTCTCCTTCGTCTTTCGTGTGACACTTGCCTTACGCATCGTTTTTAAGCCGGATGCGGACCATATTGGCGTGCGCCGTCAAACCTTCCACTTCGGCGATGCGGATCAAGTGATCGCCGTCCCGTTCGAGGGCTTTCCTCGTGTAGGAAATCACACTGCTTTTCCGCACGAAGTCGTCCACGGACAGAGGCGAAAAGAAACGGGCCGTCCCCCCGGTCGGCAAGACATGATTCGGCCCGGCGATGTAGTCGCCCAGGGACTGCGGCGTGTCTTCCCCTAAAAATATCGACCCGGCGTTTCTGAGCTTTTTCAAGAGTTGAAAAGGCTTTTTTGTAAATACGGAAAGATGCTCCGGCGCGATGGCATTCGACATACGGACCGCCTCCTTCAAATCAGGGACGATAAAGGCGATACCGTTGTTTTTCAGGGCTGTCTGGGCGATCTCTTTTCGCGAAAGAACTTGAAGCTGGGTTTCCATCTCCTTCAGCACGGCCTCGGCGAGGGGGGCCGAAGTGCTGATAAAAATCACAACCGCTTCTTCGTCATGCTCCGCCTGGGAAATCAGGTCGGAAGCCAGGTAGGACGGATTCGCGTCTCCGTCGGCGATCACCAAAAGCTCGCTCGGACCGGCAACCATGTCGATATCGACCAAGCCATAGACGAGCCGTTTGGCGGCCGCCACATACTTGTTGCCGGGGCCGACGATTTTATCGACCTTCGGGATTTGTGCCGTGCCGTAGGCCAGCGCGCCCACGGCCTGAATGCCGCCTACGCGGTAAATTTCATCCACGCCGACAATATCCGCCGCGATGAGACAATAAGGGTTGCATTCGCCGTCGGGCATGGGCGTCGTCATCACCAGACGATGCACACCGGCCACGGCTGCGGGGATGGCGTTCATCAACACGGATGAGGGATAGGCCGCCTTGCCGCCCGGCACATACAGGCCGACGGTCTCCAGCGGATCAACCTGCTGTGCCAAATAAATCCCTTTGCTTCGCGTGGACCATCCGTCCTGACACTGCCGCTCGTGATAATCAGAGATACGCTCCGCGGCAAATTCAAGGCTTTCAATGACCTTCGCATCCGCCTTCTGATAAGCAGACTCAATTTCATTCCGCGTGACGCGCAGGTCTTCCGGGGCCAGCTTCACGCGGTCGAAACGCTCAGTGTATTCGATGACCGCCATGTCGCCGCGTTTTTGAACGTCTTCCAAAACACGTGTCACCGCCGCATCCAGGCCGTCCCCTCCCAAATCGAGACGATGCACCACCTTGTGATACACCGTCTGAAATTCAGGATCGTCAAAGCGCAGAACTTTCATCAACATGGCGCCTCCTCTGCCTTTTCTTGCTTCGTTAGAAGAATCCCTTTCATCTTGGCCAGAATGTCTTGAATGACCGGATATTTCAGTTTCAGGCTGGCGCGGTTCACGATGACGCGTGCGCTGCACTCGGCGATTTCATCCACGATTTTCAGATGATTGGCCTTGAGCGTCGCGCCGGTGGAGGTTAAATCCACGATCTGATCGGCCAGGCCCACAAGTGGGGCCAGCTCAATCGAGCCGTAGAGCTTGATAATTTCGATGGGAATGCCTTTTTCGGAAAAGTACTGTTCTGTGATGTTCGGATACTTCGTGGCGACGCGCCGCTTCGTGTAGCGTTTGGGGTTTTGGCTGTAGCCCCCGTTTTCGGCCTCGGCCAATACGATTCGGCAATGCCCGAAACCTAGATCCAGCGGCTCGTACACATCGCACATCTGCTCCAGAAGCAGGTCTTTTCCCGCAAGCCCGATATCCGCCGCGCCATACTCAACATAGGTCGGCACATCCACGGCCCGCACCAGTAAAAGCCGGACATCCTTTTCCGGCGCGTCAAACATGAGTCTTCGGCTTTCCTGTAGTTGTCTTCCCGCCACAATGCCCATCTTTTCGAAAAAATCGACGGCGAACGCCAAAAGACGCCCCTTCGAAACCGCGATCACCAGGGGTTCACCCATCTTAAAAACCACCTTTCACACGCCGAATGACGGCCCCGGCTTGCGCCAGCTTTTGCTCGATGGCCTCATAGCCTCGATCCAAATGATAGATGCGCCGCACTTCGGTTTCGCCCTCCGCCACCAGACCGGCCAAGATCAGACAGGCGCTCGCGCGTAAATCGGAGGCCATGACGGGCGCGCCCGAAAGACGCGGCACGCCCTTGATGACGGCGTGGTGTCCCTCGACGCGGATGTCCGCGCCCATGCGCTTGAGCTCCGCGCAGTGATTAAAGCGGGATTCAAAAATGGTTTCGGTGATGACGGACAAGCCGTCCGACACGCTCATCAAGGCCATGAATTGGGCTTGCATATCCGTCGGCAACCCGGGGTAGGGGAGCGTCTTCGCATCCACGGCGTGAATTTCTTTTCCAATGACGCGAATCGTGTTTTTCCCGGCTTCCACGTACGACCCCGTCGCCTGAAGTTTTTCGATAATGCTGCCCATGTCGTCCGGGTGGCACTTTTTCAGCAAAAGGTCTCCGCGAGTGATGGCCGAAGCCAGCATGAATGTCCCGGCCTCAATGCGGTCGGGCATGACCGCATAGTTCCCACCCGAAAGCGAAGACACACCGTTGATGATGATTTTGTCCGTCCCCGCACCGATAATCCGTGCACCGCAACGGTTGAGAAAATGAGCGAGATCCACAATTTCCGGCTCGCAGGCGGCATTTTCCAGGGAGGTCGTTCCCTCGGCGAGGGCCGCCGCCATCATCAGGTTTTCCGTGCCGGTAACTGTGGGGGTCTCAAAATAAATTGGCACGCCTTTAAGTTTCGCGGCCCTGGCATGGATCATGCCGTGTTCGATGCGAATCTCGGCCCCCATTTTTTCCAAACCGTCGAGGTGCAATTGGATGGGGCGCGCACCGATGGCGCATCCCCCCGGCAAGGACACACGGGCCTCCCCGCAACGCGCAAGCAGGGGGCCGAGCACGAGAATGGTCGCGCGCATGGTCTTCACCCAATCATAGGAGGCCTCACAATTTTCAATCGACCGGGTTTGAATCACACAGCCCTCATCCCCGGCTTCCGAAATAACGGCACCGGTTTTTTCCAAAAGCCGTTTGATTGTCGTGATGTCGCCGAGTAAGGGGACGTTTTTTAAACGGTGGGCATCGGAAGAAAGCAGGGTGGCGGCCAAAATCGGCAGCGCCGCGTTTTTCGCCCCGCTGATTTCGATTTCGCCTTTCAAGGGGGTTCCCCCCTGGATCAGCATCCTATCCATCAGCCCGCCCCGCTGTTTTCGCCGGTCTTTTGGAAAGAC
The DNA here is from genome assembly GCA_046756825.1 of Nitrospiria bacterium. Classification (GTDB taxonomy): domain Bacteria; phylum Nitrospirota; class Nitrospiria; order SBBL01; family JAADHI01; genus JAADHI01. The sequence continues at coordinate 11,221 of JBHHXB010000070.1, forward strand.
AGGCAACCCGGTCGATACCGGCCCAGTCTTTCAGCAAATCCAAACACCACCCTTGTTGGTCAGAATCAGGCACACCTTCGAGATAAGATTTTAGCCACACGCCGTGGCCCACGCCCAACTCGAATAAAATTACCCCGTTTTCCGTTAAAAACAAGGGAGACTCGGCCAGAATGCGCCGGTAAAAGTCACGGCCTTCGTCCGGCGCGAAAAGGGC
>JBHHXB010000071.1:0-11267 GCA_046756825.1 Nitrospiria bacterium
CTAGGGTGTTCGTGTCGCACGCTTCATGTGTGCGGTGTTTTCCGAAATTCCGGTTTCATTCCTCTTTTTAAATCCCGAATGATAAAACGCGCGGGATGCAGGGCCTGCCGGACATCTTCCGGGACCGGACCCGGTTCGTCGCAGAGCTGGCTGGCGATGAGTTCCGCTGATAAAAAGCTGCTGCACAGTCCCTTTGCGCCGTGTCCGGTATTCAGGTAGAGTCCGGGTAAGTATTTTGCCGCCGGATAGGATGCGGCGGGTTTGCCGTGACGCAGATCGTGATAACGGCTGTAAAAAAAATCCGCGTCCGGCACGGGCCCGGCCAAGGGCATGCGGTCAGGCGTGAGGGCTCTGAGCGCCGCGTGTCCTTTACGGTCCGGTGTCACGGGATCGAAGATGCCTGGAAGCTGGCGGGCAAGCCGCTGTTGATTTTCAATATGATCCTCCGGCCTGACGCCGGTATCGTCATCTCCTTTTTGAAAGGTCGCCCCGATGATGTGCGCCCCGTTGATTTCGGGTAAAACATAGCCGTCGTCACAAATTGCACATTGAAGATTTTGGCTTTGTGGTGTCACGGGAAGCCGCGTGATTTGGCCGCGCGCCACAGAGAGCGGCAGCCAGGCGGTTTGTGGAAACTGCGAAGTACGGGCGGCGTTCGCAAGGACGACGCACTCCGAACGGGCAAGTAGTCCGCCGCATTGATCCAGTAATTGCCAGCATCCTTTTTCAAATTCGAGACGATGAACCGGGGTGTTAAGACGCAATGTGATGCGGTCGTCGGCATCTTGGATCAAGCGTTCGCATAAGTCCCTCGAGTCGACCACGCCCGCCATCGGAAAATACAAGGCCTCGGACGCAATTTCGATCCCGGCCCGTGCGCTCGCCTGTTTTGCCGACACGGCGTGCACGAGGGCCTCATCAAAATGACAAGCCTCGATTTGCCTTTGTACACGCGCACTGTTTGGAAGCTGTAAGACGCCTGTTTGTTTAAAAATAAAATCGCCTTGTTCCCGCTTGAGGGCCGTGAGTTGCCGGATGGCATAAAAGTAAGCTACGGTATAAAATACCGACTCGGTGCTGTTTTTGAGGCTAAGCCGGGGCAGGAGGATGCCCAGGGGCATGCCGGAGCCTTCACGCGCGATGCTTGTTTGTTGATCCATTAAATCAACCTGAAAACCGCGCTTCGCCAGGGCCCATGCGGTGGTGACGCCCGCGATGCCCGCCCCGACGACGATGGCATGTTTGGCGTGGTTTTGAGGCGGGGGCGCTTCAAACCAAGGGGTCTTGGATTGTGGGTGAGTTGTTTTCCTGAGCACGCCGCGCAGCATTTCGCGTTTCGGGCCGTGACCTTTAATCTTGTTCACTTCAAAACCCACAGCACTCAAACCTCGTCGGATGTGCCCCGCCGCTGTGAAGGTGCTGAAGGTCGTGCCCTCGTGGCTGAGACGGGCGATGTGCCGAAAGACATTCGGTGTCCACATTTGCGGGTTTTTCTCCGGCGCGAAGCCGTCCAGGTACCAGGCGTCCACTGTGGCGGACATTTTTGAAAGCATGTCTTCCACATCTCCCAGCATGAGCATGAGAAAAACCCGATAACCGAAGAGCGGGATATGATGAAAACCGGTGACGGCGGGTGGGTAGTGGAGTATGAATTCGGAAAGGACGCCGTTTAACTCAGGAAAGCGGGACAGGGCGTGCTTCAAGTCCGATGGGCTCAAGGGGAATTTTTCGACAGAGAAATAATGGAGGGTGGCCTGTTTGTTGCTGTGTTTCAGCCAAAGTGCAACTGTGGCCAGAAAATTCAGTCCCGTGCCGAAGCCCGATTCCGCGATCACAAAATGAGGTTTCGTTCGCCAGCGCCGGGCCAGATGGTTTTGATTTAAAAACACATATTCTGTTTCCGCCAGGCCTTGTGCGTGAGAAAAATAAATGTCGTTAAATTGGATGTTTCGGGGTTGCCCGTTTTGCCAATGGATCTTTGCCTGCCGCATGGTATGGTATCCCTGATTGCTTCCATCCACCATACGAGATTCTGTTTTAATTGCAAGCGATCTTTAGAGAAGAAGGAAGGTGGGTGGCGATTTTCTTGACCCTTTTCCCCCTTTGTCCTATAATCCGCCCGTGAAAAACAATGCGAAACAACTGGTTAAAAAGTGGTCAATGCACCGGGCGTTGTTACTTGTTTCTCTTGTTTTTTTATGCGCCGCTTGCGCCTCGGATCCAAAAAAACTTTCCCCTGTCGTCACGCAGGTAGACCGGATTCAAAAAGTCCTCAATCGGATTTCCGACGCCTATCAAGCCCGTGATGCGCAGGCGGTTTTTTCAAATCTTGATCCTGCCGCCAAACATCTTGCTTCCGTTCGAGAGGCAATTTTGCAAGACTTCGAACAATTCCCGGAGGCCACGCTCTCTTTTGTGATCAAGCGTGTGGAGACAGAGGAGGCGAGCGCACTGACCGTACTCCGCTGGCGGGTGGTTTTGAAGAAGACGTCCTCAGCCGAAGTGCTTGAAAACGCGGGCGAAGCCGTATTTTCATGGGTGAATTCCGATGATCCGAAATTGACAGAAATTCGGGGCGGCTCTCCTTTCGGGGCGCTCGCCCGTGTCGAACGCGTCCAATAGGACACTGGTTCTATGCAAGTCACGGATTTCAAAACGGATTTCCTGATTATCGGCGGAGGGATTGCCGGTTTACGGGCGGCCATCGGGGCCAGCCGCTTCGGCCGGGTGACCATTCTGAATAAGGGATTAAAAGGGGAGTCCAGCTCCGAATTCGCGCAGGGCGGGGTCGCCGCCGCCTTGAATGAGACATCGGAGGAGATTCAGTCTCATTTTGAAGACACCCTCGCTGCCGGTAGAGGCCTGTGTAAAGAAGCCGCGGTGCGTGTGCTGGTTTCGGACGGTCCGCGGCGTATTCAGGAATTGCTTGAATGGGGCGTTTCCTTTGATAAAAGCGGGGAGCACTTTGTTTTGGCGAGGGAGGGCGCCCACAGCAAAAACCGGATTTATCGTGCGCGCGGGGACGCCACTGGAAATGAAATCGTCAAAACCCTGCATCGGGCGATTGCCTCGAACCCGCGTATCGCGATACTGAACGGCCATTTCACGATGGATTTGCTGGTGTCGAAGTCCGGGGATCACCCTGATTTTTGTTACGGCGCATTAGCCCTGGACGAAGAAAAACGATGCTTGCGGCGGTTTCTCGCGAAGGCGGTGATCTTGGCGACGGGCGGGATCGGACAGATCTTTCGTCGCACAACAAATCCGCTCGTGGCGACAGGCGACGGCATCGCCATGGCTCTCAAAGCGGGTGCGATGCTGGAGGACATGGAATTTTTTCAGTTCCATCCGACAGCCCTGGCTTTGCCCGAAGCCCCCTCTTTTCTGCTTTCCGAGGCTATTCGCGGCGAGGGCGGTCGGCTGCTCAATGCCGACGGAAAGCGATTCATGGACCGCTACCATCCTGATGCGGAATTGGCGCCGCGCGACCTGGTTTCGCGCGCCGTCATCAGCGAAGTGCAGCAAAGTAGGGCGGATCATGTCTTTCTTGATGTCCGCCATCTGAATCCCCATTTTGTACGTGAACGTTTTCCGATGATTTACGCCACCTGCCTGCATTACGGCATCGACATGGTGTCTGAGCCGGTCCCGGTCGCGCCGAGCGCGCACTATATGATGGGGGGGATTCAAACGGATCTGGATGGAAAAACGAGTGTGCCGCAGCTTTTCGCCGTCGGGGAGTCGGCGTCAACCGGCGTGCACGGCGCGAACCGGCTGGCGAGTAATTCTTTGCTGGAAGGGCTGGTCTTCGGCGCGCGCGCCGGAGATGCCTTGGCGTTATTAGCGGAAACAGGGGATTCCGAAGCGCGGGCGTTTGGGCGATTCTCCGAGGAGACCGCCGTTAGTTTTGCTCCGGGCATTGATCAGGCTCAGGAAGCGTACCGGGCCATCCAGTCGGATCTCAAGTCGGTGATGTGGAAACATGTCGGTATTGTTCGGAGTGCGCGTTCTCTGCGACAGGCCGTCGCCGCTTGGCATCGCTGGTCGAATCTACTCAAGACGCCACACCCCTCCAGGCTGGCCATTGAAACAGGAAACATGGTTTGGACCGCAGCGGCGCTGATCGAATCGGCGTTGCGCCGAAAAGAAAGCCTTGGCGCGCATTTTCGGGAGGATTTCCCGAAGTCGAAAAAAGAACATCCCCCCGAGCATGCCTGCCTGAATCGGGAGTCTCTAAAAAAGTATGTTCAAGTGGCTGAATAAGGCCAAGTTGCCAAAGCCAACCTATCGGCTCGGCGGGATGTTTTGGGTCAATATGGTATTCCCCCGGCCCGTGGATTTTTTCTCGGTGTTTTTGCCGGAGCTTCGTCCCGCCTTGTCCCGATAAAAATCAAAAAACCGGAGGACAGTTCTCAGATAGGTCTGCGTTTTTTTGATGGGCGGGACACCGCCGTATCTTGAAACCGTACCGGGGCCCGCATGATAGGCCGCGATCGCCAATCGAAGATTTTGGTCAAAGCGGTCTAAAAGGTAGCGAAGGTAACGTGTGCCCGCGTCGATATTTTTCGCCGGGTTGAACGGGTCGGTGAGCTTTAAATCGCCCGCCGTTTCCGGCATCAACTGCATCAGGCCCTGTGCGCCGGAAGATGAAACGGCTCTGGGATTAAAATTGGATTCAGCGCGAATGACGGCCTTGACCAGGGCGGGGGAAAGTCGTTGCGCTTCCGAGGCTTGCAGGATGAGCGTGTCCAGCGTGTTTCGGTCAACTTTTTTTGTCGCGGCGGGCGGAGGTTTATTCGACTTGAGCTTTTTAAAGCGCGGGTCGGTCGGTACATTGGTGAAATGGATGGTCCCGGCCGAATCTGTGTAGTGATAAATTTCCGCTGAAACAGAAGAAATGGACAGAGAGAACAAGATTAACAGGATCGAAAGGCCGAAAGAACGCATAGAATCTCCAGCCTCGAAAGATATCATTCAACTGGGGGCCTGTCAACGAGAAGAAAAACCAAAATTCCAGGGGTGCGGAATTTAAAACCGGCGATTCGTCTGAAAACATTGCGTTATCGGCCAAAAGCCTCCTCATCGTACAGAGAAGTACGCCTCCTTCACCCGTTCGTCCATTATCCGGCAAAGTCACTATTGTGCTCCGTGAACAATGTCCAAGGCTTTATCGTAGACAGAGGTTTCTATCTCCATAAAACCCAATATCGTATGAAAAATATAGTCATGGCTGTATTTTTCGTGACGTTTTTTTATGAGCGAAGGCATGTCGATTTCATCAAAAGTGCTTCCGAACCACATGATTGCGGGAACCTGCTTTTGAACGTCTGGCGCGATAAAATCGGGCAGACCGTGCAGATACACTCCGTGCTCGCCCAGGGATTCGCCGTGGTCGCTCACATAAAACAGCGCCGATTCAAATTGTGCGTCGTTGCGGCGAAGCCAGTCGATTACCTTGGACAAAAAATAATCCGTGTATAATATGGTGTTGTCGTAGGCATTATCGATCTCTGCTTGGCTGCAATCCTCTAGCTGCTTGGTTTTGCACACGGGCTTGAATTTTTCAAAGGCGTCCGGATACCGCTTGTAATAGGCGGGGCCGTGACTGCCCATTTGGTGGAGTACGATAAAAATATCGCCCTTCGGATGATCGTCAACATAGGTTTGCAGATGTGCGAGCATCCCCTCGTCCAGGCATTCCACTTCGCAAACCGGATTTTTGTCCGGCGTTTTGTAATTTTCATGACGGACTCTGACGGCCACACCCTTCGAATCTGAATTGTTGTCCAGCCAAAGCACGTTTACCCCGGCGTGTTTCAAGACGTCCAGCACGTTCTCAGTCGTCTGCGCCTTTGTATCGCTGTATTCAGACTGGGTATAAATTGAAAACATGCAGGGGACGGAAAGGGCCGTCGATGTGCCGCAGGCCCAAAAATTGGAGAAACTGATGACCGCTTCTTTTTCCAACAAAGGATTTGTCTCTCTTTTATAGCCGTTGAGGGAAAACCGGTCGGCCCTGGCGGTTTCCCCGACGACAAAAATGATCAATTCCCGGTGGGTGTCCGTGGCCGGGGTTTTCGCATCCAAGCCGACAGGTTTCAGGGGAAGCCGCTCTTTTTTGATCGACCGCTTTAGGTATTTCACTGTGGAGTAAATATAATAGGAGGGGTTCGAAAAATATCGTAACGGCTTATGTTCCCTGAAAAAAGAGGCGTAAAAACGCCCGAAAACGAGGATCACCGCCAGGGCCAGCCCCAAAGTGGCTGAAAATAATTTGATGCGGGAGAGCGCTTCCCGCCTCGTATCCGCGTAAACAATCCTTACTTTGTAAATCCAGGCCGAGGGCATGAGGCCTAGAAAAAGGACGTAGACGATGAGTTTAACCGTAATTAAGTCCGATATCTCCGCCGGATCCGTGCTGACGATATTTTGGATCATCGTGTCGTCAATGATGATGTTATAGGTATCCATAAAATACGCGGCGAAGGACGATATCAAAAAAACGGCGATGAGAAGGGGTTTCGTGGTGTGCCGATAGCAGAAGAGCGACAAAAGCAGCACAATCGCACAGCTAAATCCGATGGATAATGAGCATAAAAACGCGATGTTCTTCAGGTTTGGGGGATAGACTTCCGACACATTTGAAAAGAAGGCCGCATTCCCGAAGGCCATCAAAAAAACGGCGGAGATGACAATAACTTTAGAGCTTGTGACGGTTTTCATTATTTCAAAAAAGAGGTTTGTGTCGATTCGGGATATTCTAACACAAGTCCGGCTGGTCCCGCGCCCGTGAAAGGACACGCGGTTTCCCCGCTTCATCGCCAATGCCCTTGAAAGCGGTCTAAAATGGGATTATATCTGAAATAAGATACTTTATTGGGGAGGCATGCTTATGCAGGCGGATAGATTTACTTTAATGGCGCAGGAAGCGCTGGAGGATGCGCAGAAAAAGGCGGGGTCTTATCAACATCAGCACGTGGATGAAACCCACATGGTGCTTGCGTTACTGGATCAAAAGGGAGGCGTTGTGCCTTCCGTGATCAAAAAAACAGGGATCCCCCTGGAAGGCCTGCGCTCAAAGGTGATTGATGTCTTGAAAAAGAAACCGGCGGTCTCGGGCCCGGGGGCTTCCGGGTTTGCACAGATTACGCCCCGGACAGCGGCCCTGCTACAAAAAAGTGAAAAAGAAGCGGGCGATTTAAAAGACGAGTATATCAGCACGGAACATCTCTTCCTCGCCATTTTGGATTCGAAAAGCGAGGTCGCGGGCGTGCTCAAGGGTGCCGGGCTCGACCGCAAAAAAATCCTGCTCGCATTAAAGGAAATCCGGGGGATAAGCCGCGTGACGGATCAATCGCCCGAGGAGAAATATCAGGCCCTGGAGCGCTACTCCCGTAATTTGAATGATTTGGCCCAGCGGGGCAAACTGGATCCGGTCATCGGACGGGATGAAGAGATCCGAAGGGTGATTCAGGTCCTATCGCGTCGGACGAAGAACAACCCCGTGCTCATCGGCGAGGCCGGTGTTGGAAAGACAGCAATTGCCGAAGGGCTGGCGCAGCGGGTGGTTTCCGGGGACGTGCCCGAGGGTCTTAAAAATAAACGCGTACATTCCCTCGACATGGGGGCTTTAATCGCCGGCGCCAAGTTCCGGGGCGAGTTTGAAGACCGGCTCAAGGCCGTGATTAAGGAGGTCGTCGCGGCGGAAGGCGAGATTGTTTTATTTATCGACGAGCTGCATACCCTGGTTGGCACGGGTGCGGCGGATGGGGCGATGGATGCCTCGAATCTTTTAAAACCCGCACTGGCGCGCGGCGAATTGCGCACCGTGGGCGCGACGACGATTGACGAGTATCGAAAGCACATCGAAAAGGACCCGGCGCTGGCGCGGCGTTTTCAAGCCATTATGGTGAATGAGCCGACGGTGGATCAGAGTATTTCCATCCTTCGCGGTCTGAAAGAGCGCTACGAGGTGCATCACGGGGTTCGTATTCAGGATGCGGCGATTGTGGCCGCAGCCATGCTCTCCCATCGGTATATTGCAGACCGTTTTCTGCCGGACAAGGCGATTGACCTGGTCGATGAGGCGGCGTCGCGTCTTCGGATGGAGATCGATTCCATGCCGACGGAGCTGGATGAAAGTGAGCGCAAAATCCGTCAAATCGAAATCGAGCGGGAGGCGGTCAAAAAAGAGACAGGCGAAGCTTCTCAAAAACGTCTCGAAGAGATTGAAGAAAAACTTTCGGGCTTGAAATTGACATCCGGGACCCTCTCGAAGCAATGGAAAAATGAAAAGGGCGTGATCCGGAAAATCAGGGCACTGAAGGAAGAGATCGACCTGAATCGTCAGGAGGCGGCGCAGGCCGAGCAAAAGGGCGATTTGGCGCGCGCGGCGGAGCTGCGATACGGCAAGGGCCCATTGCTCGACAAACGCCTTTCAGAAGAAAATGCAACGCTCCACGCCCTGCAGTCGGAACACCCCTTGTTGAAGGAAGAGGTGGACGAAGAAGATATTGCGGCGATTGTCTCCAAGTGGACCGGCATCCCTGTGACCCGGATGATTGAGGGAGAAGTTGAAAAACTGATTCAGATGGAAAAGCGGCTGCATCAGCGGGTTGTGGGGCAGGATGAGGCGATTGCCGCCGTCTCGAATGCGGTCCGAAGGGCGCGGGCGGGGATTGCCGATCCGAATCGTCCCCTCGGTTCTTTCGTGCTTTTAGGCCCGACGGGTGTGGGAAAAACCGAGACGGCGCGGGCCCTGGCGGCCTTTCTCTTTGATGATGAGCAGGCCATGATCCGAATCGACATGTCCGAGTATATGGAAAAGCATAACGTTTCCCGTCTGGTGGGCGCGCCGCCGGGTTATGTCGGACACGAAGAGGGCGGGCAATTGACCGAAGCCATCCGAAGACGGCCCTATGCGGTCATCCTTTTTGATGAGATCGAAAAGGCCCACCCTGATGTCTTTAATCTTTTGCTGCAGGTCCTGGATGACGGGCGTTTGACGGATTCGAAGGGACGCACGATTGATTTTAAAAATACCGTGCTCATGATGACCTCCAATATCGGCAGTCAGGATATTCAGGATTTGACGGGCAAGGAAGACGAAATGCGGGAGGTGGTGCTTGAAGCCCTGAGGCACCACTTTAAACCGGAATTCCTGAACCGGATTGATGACATCGTCATCTATCATCCCCTTCAAATGGCCCAGTTGGAAAAGATCGTCGAGATTCAACTGGAGCTGCTCAAAAACCGCCTGAGTGACAAACAGATTACGCTGTCACTCACGCCGGAGGTGCAACGGTATCTTGCGCGTGAAGGTTACGACCCCGTATATGGTGCGCGGCCATTGAAACGGGTGATCCAGCGGGATCTCTTGAATCCTTTGTCCATGAAATTGATTGACGGTTCCGTTCACGCGGGCGATCAAATTCAGGTGGATTTGGAGGAAGGCCGCCTTATTTTTCGTTGACAAAAATCGGAGAGGTCTGTATAGGTAAGCGGGTCTGTTGTCCTTTTCCATCCCCGGAGCAACCTATGACCCGCGACATCCTTCTTGTCCATGAAGACCCTGGTTTCATCGCTGATTTTCAGGAAAAATTAAAAAGAAACGGCACTTCTGTCACGCAGATAAAGACCATCGGGGATCTACCCGAAAAGGCGGATCTTTCCGAATCGGTCGTTGTTATCAATGCTGAAAATGACTGGAATCGGGTGGTTCGGACACTTGAAGCGCTCAAAAGTCAGGACACCCCTTTTTATGCCGTCATTTCGGAGACCCCTCTGCTTGAAAAAACAATGACCCAGATTGATGCGACGTCGGAGCGGTTGGCGTTGAAGGGAAATCCCGCGCCGCGTAATCGAAGAAACACAGATCAGGAAGAAAGCACGCTGAGTTTTTCGGATCTTCTTGAGCGGCGTTTGGCCGGTTTTGTCAAAAGGGTCAATGCCTCGAAAGGGAAAAACCTTCATGAGCTCCTGATGCAGGAAATGGAAAAACCTTTGATTAAACTGGCGTTGAAGGAGACGGGAGGGAATCAAGTCCGGGCGTCGGAGCTGCTGGGTATGCATCGAAACACGCTTCGAAAAAAGATGCGGGAATTGAATATTTCTTCCGCGAAAAAAGCCAAACGCACCTGAGCCGCGCCCTGAAAATCAAGCCGGGTGATTTCTCATCAGCCATTTTCGCTGCATTCTTAACATGGATGTTTCAGAGACGTATCCCTCTAATGCCTTGATGTCTGCCCAAGCTAAATCATGTGACTCATTACTGATCTGAAAAGGTTTGGAAGACATAGCCTGAAGCGCAAAACGGACATCATAATGCACGTGCGCCTCTGCCTTTCTTCGCCTGGGAATACAATGAATATCAAGATCGAAGATTTCCTGATGGACGGGCATGATGTGATCCAGTCCGGATTCTTCGCGGGCTTCTTGCATTGCCACGGATAAGAGGTCTGCTTCGCCATCGGCATGACCGCCGAGCTGGAGCCATTTGTTGAGCTTGCGGTGATGCGTGAGCAGCACTTTTGTTTGATCTCTGTTCACAAGCCAGGCCGAGCCCGTGATGTGTCCTTTTTCGAGTGTGCGATGGAAGCAGTCCTGATGCTGTTCAATAAAAGAGACAAAGCGATCAACCGTGTCCGACTCTTCCGGATGGATTGCGCGATAGGACGAAATGAGAGAAAGAAGCTGTTTTCGGTGCATTTCAGACGATGAAAATTAAAAAATGAAAGAACAACCTGTCATGTTACAGGCTGTTTTCCTCAAGTTTTGACCTGATGATGAGGAAGTGTCTAAAGCCCGGGATAGTTGATGTGTTTTCCTTCGGAGGCGCAGCGCTCGAAGTAGGCTTCGTCAAACTTAAAGGTGTGTGTGGCTTCGTCAAAACTTTTAATCTTGGGCATGACGAGCGGACGTTTTTTTAAACAGCCGTACTCCAGGTGTTCGACGATGACTTCCGGGAAATTGTAGAAAATGCTGCCGATTTCGATCCCCTCTTCGGTACAGAGATAGCAGTGCCCCGCTCCTTTGATGTGTTGGCAGTCTTCCAAAATGGACAGCACGGTTTCCTCGGTTGCCTCTCCCGTTTCCAAGAGCTCAAGGCCTCGGGTGATTCGGCCCGTGCCGGTTTTGCAGGAGCTGCACTGGCCGCAGGATTCGAGCGCCAGAAATTTTGAGAAATTCAAGCCCATCGTCAGCACGCAGGCGGTGTTGTCCAGAACTGTGTATCCGCCCGACCCGAGGCCGGAGGGAATTTTTCGCAT
>JBHHXB010000072.1:0-11245 GCA_046756825.1 Nitrospiria bacterium
CGTAAAACGGGACAGACGCATGCGGGCCAGGCCCGCCGGAATTGAAATCAACTGGCGGATGCCGGGAAGCAGTCGGCAGACAAAAGTCGCGATTTCACCATGCCGGTTAAAAATTTCCTCGGCGCGCGCAATGGCCGGTGGCGGGAGAAAAAAATACTTGCCGTAGCGATACAAAAAAGGGCGGCCCAGCTTCAAAAACAGAAAATAGTTAATATAGGCCCCGATAAGGGACCCTGCGATCCCGCAAAGCACGACAAGACCCAAATCAATCGTCGGCGAGCCGAACAACAACTCACCGCGATAGGCGAGAAAACCGGCCGGAATCATGACGATTTCACTGGGAAAGGGGATGAAGGAGCTTTCAATTGTCATAAAAACCAGGACAAAAAGGAAGCCCCACAGGGCGGCATGCTGGACACCCCACTCAATATATTGGATCAAAAATTGCGTCATGATGCCCCCATCCCGCAAATGAGGCCAAGGGTTCCCGCGCCTGTCTGCTATCCGCCTGTTTTGAACTTTTCTTCGTAGTCCTGAATCGAGGCCCGGATGACGGCTTCGGCATGGGCCTTTCCGTAGGCCTCTCCAATGGCCACGCGATTTTCTTTCCCGGGCACCATTTTATAGGTTAAAAAATAGTGTTTGACCCGCTCGACCAGGATGTCCGAAAATTCCGAGATATCCGAAATCCCGCCCCAAATCGCGTCTTTTTCGACAACCGCAATAATTTTATCATCGGCTTCGCCGTCATCCAGCATCGGGATACCGCCAATCACGCGGGCGTTGATCAGGATTTCCGCCCTGTCGATCACTCGTTCACTGAAAACACAGATATCCAGCGGATCTCCATCGCCGATTTCAGCCCCATCCATCAGCCTTGCCACCCGATCTCCGCAATAGGTTTTTGGAATAAAACCATAGAGGGACGGCAACTGAGAGGACGCCCGTAGCGGCCGGTCGAGACTCAAATATCCGGTTTCTTTGTCGATTTCATATTTGACGGTGTCGCAGGGTGTCATTTCGATGTAGGCGCAGACAGTCTGCGGCGCGTCAGGACCGACGGCCAGGCCATGCCAGGGGTGGGGCCGTGATTGAAACTTTTGTTCGCTCATTCAAAAACCTCTTGTATTCGTGGTTAAGGTTAGGGAGTTTAAGATCACTATCATACCGCTTTTCGCCAAAACAGCACCGCAGTCTAGGGGATTGCCGCTTAAAAAGGCAAGCCAGGAAATCAGGCCGACTCAATCTCGGCAGCGATTTTTTCGGCGGCGCCCCTTGGGTCCGGGTCATCATAAATAGGACGGCCGATTACGAGGTAATCCGCGCCGTTTGAAATAGCGGCCTTCGGCGTCATCGTCCGCCGTTGATCGTCCTGACCCACCTCAGACCAGTCGGGACGAATACCGGGGGTGACAATTTTCAAGGCATCTCCAAAACGCCCTTTCAAATGACGGGCCTCATGACCCGAGGCGACCACCCCCGCCGCGCCCGCTTCCTTTGCGATGTCCGCCAGCGCAAGCACCCGCGCGTCTATTGAATCGGCTGAATCGGCGATTGCGCCTGCCTGCCCGGCGCGCTCCACCGGGCTTTGGCTGGTCAGGGCCGTGACCCCCAAGACCTCCGTCCCGCCACGCATGGCCTCCACCACGGCCTTGACTACCCGCAAACCGCCCGAAGTATGCACCGTTAAAAACCGCACCTTCGGTACTTCAGCGCGCAGCACGGCGGCGGCACGCCCGACCTGCATGGGTGTGTCATAGAGTTTGAGATCCAGAAAGATACTCCGCCCTCCGCTCAAATCCTCAATCTGCTCAATAACCTGCAACCCCTCTTTAATAAAGAGTGTGAGGCCCACCTTGAACAGGCCAACATGGTTTTTCAGAAGTGTAATCAAGGGACATGCGGCCTTGAATGAGGGGACATCCAATGGGAGAATCAGGCGTTCTTTGGCTTCGAGCGGGATATTTTTCAAAAGGGCTGACCGTATATTTCGAACATCACGTCCGGTGAAAATACTACGGGACACCCTGTTTGATGTCAAGAAATGCCGTTGTCCATTCTTGACATCAAATGGCAAAAATTCTAGGATACGCCACAAAAATGAACATCCCTGAATGGGAACACATGCAGTCTGAATGGACGCTAAAAAGGACGTGAACCAATGAAAATCGCCGTCATCGGGGCCGGGAGCTGGGGAACCGCACTGGCTTGGCTTCTAAGCCAGCCCCGGGATCAAAACAGCACGCACGAAGTCATGCTGTGGGCCTACGAACAAGACGTCGTCACGGCCATTAACACCCATCATGAAAACCCGGTTTATCTGCCCGGCGTCCCGCTCCCGAAAAGCCTTACCGCCAGCTCGGATATGAAGACGGTCCTTTCCGGCACGGACTGGGTCCTGTTTGTTGTGCCCTCCCACGTGTCACGCGGGGTTTTGTCGTTAATGCGTCCCTTTTTATCCCCTAAAACCCCCATCATCAGTGCAACGAAGGGGATCGAACGGAAAACCTTGATGCTGATGTCGGAGGTAATCTGCGAGGAATTGGGCCGGAAAAGCACGGATCACATCGCGGTACTATCCGGTCCAAGCTTTGCCAAAGAGCTGGTGCGCTCACACCCGACCGCCGTCTCCCTGGCCTGCAAAAACCACCGCTTGGCCGTCCGTATTCAAAAGGCCTTTTCCACACCCTTTTTCAAACTTTTTTTATGCCCGGATTTGACCGGCGTTCAATTGGGCGGCGCGCTTAAAAACGTCATTGCCATCGCGGCGGGCGGCTCCGACGGACTGGGCTTCGGCTCGAACACCAAGGCCATTTTAATGACACGCGGGCTTCGGGAAATGGCCCGTCTCGGCATCGCCATGGGCGCCGACATCAACACCTTCTACGGACAGTCCGGCATGGGCGATCTTTTTTTGACGTGCAGCGGCGGGCTTTCCCGGAACCGGAAGGTGGGCGAGGAAATCGGCGCGGGAAAGTCGCTCGAGGAAATTCAAAAATCCATGAAAATGGTCGCCGAAGGCGTGCACACGACGGCCTCGGCCCTCTCGCTTTCAAAAAAATACGGCGTCAGTATGCCCATCACTCAAGAAATTCATCGTGTGCTGTTCGAGGGCAAACCCGCTCGGCAGGCCGTGATGGACTTGATGGCGATGGCGCGAGGAGAAGAAATCCCGCTTGAGGTCAAAAAAACCGTGCCGGAGTTTCGCGGCGCTTAAAACCCAAACCTGCTGCTTGCCCGCTTGCTTTTCAACCTCCGACGGCGTACTATCTTGCAAATATGTCGACTGATTTTCGTTCTCTCCCGATACATCCGCTTGTTCTTCAAGGTATCGACCAACTTGGATTTAAGGCCTGTACCCCGATACAGGAAGAAACCCTGCCGCTAACCTTGGTCGGGAAGGATGTCGCCGGGCAAGCCCAAACCGGCACAGGCAAAACAGCCGCCTTTTTAGTCGCCCTGTTCACCCGTCTCTTGGAAAAACCGGAAAAACCCAGGACGAAACGTTCGTCCCCTCGTGCCATTGTCATCGCGCCGACCCGGGAATTGGTTGTTCAAATCCAAGAAGAAGCCAAGGCCATCGGCGGGGCCACGGACTTCAGTTTACTGGCGGTATACGGCGGTGTGGATTACGAAAAACAGCGGGATCAGCTCGCGGCGGGCACGGACATCCTCATCGGTACGCCGGGCCGTCTCATTGATTATTTCAAGCAGAAGATCTACGATCTCAGGCGGGCGGACGTACTGGTCATCGACGAGGCCGATCGAATGTTCGACATGGGTTTTATCGCCGATCTCCGCTACCTGCTCCGCCGCTTGCCCCCCTTCCACCAGCGGCAGTCCATGCTGTTTTCCGCCACGCTGTCATTTCGAGTGATGGAAATGGCCTATGAGCACATGAACAATCCGAAAAAGATCGAAGTCACCCCGGAACAGGTCACGGCTGAAAAGGTGAACCAGCTTCTATTTCATGTCGAGCGGTCAAAAAAATTCTCCCTCCTGCTTGGCCTGCTTCAGCGGGAGACCTGGGCGCGAACCCTGATCTTCGTCAACACGAAACACCAGGGGGAAACACTGGCCCGCCGCCTGACCGAGCAGGGCCATCCGGCGAAGGCGATTACGGGCGATCTGCCTCAGAAAAAAAGACTCCGTTATTTGGAGCAATTTAAGGGGAACCTCGTCCATATTCTCGTGGCGACGGACGTGGCCTCCCGGGGTCTGCATATCGAGGGCGTCGATCTGGTCGTGAACTACGATTTTCCGCAGGATCGCGAGGCCTATGTGCACCGCATCGGGCGGACGGCGCGCGCGGGCGCGATGGGCAAGGCCTTGAGCCTCGCAGATGAGGAATACGTGATGAGTCTCGAGGAAGTCGAGGCCTACATCGATCAAAAAATTCCCGTCGAATGGCCCGAGGACGCGCTTTTTCTCAAACCCAGGTATGTCCCCCGGCCCAAGCCACCGCAAAACAAACCGCCGAGGAAAAAACAGCCCAACCCCAATAAAGGTAACAGCAACCTCCGGCGGAAAACACCGCCCAAGCCGAAACCCCGTGCCTCGCACCGGCCCAAGGCCAAATAAAATCCTTACTTAAACAAACGACGATTTATCGGATGGAATGGAGCCGCTGACGGGTCTGCTTCGCGCGAAAAGAGGCCTTTCTCGCCGCAGTCAGGGCCATCCGTCCCTTGTCCTGCTCGCCCAGCGCGACGGCTTCTTTTGCTTTTTTTAAGGTTTCCTTGACAGAGGCGATGATCTTTCCCTTTTTCCGCTTAAACACAGCAGAGTCCGCCGCCTCAACCTTTTCAAGCAGGATCTCCGCGCGCTGGACCATTTTCTTCCCGTAGAGCACAATCTCCCAGGTATGGCCCTCACTGCCATGCATCACCATGTCCTGCGAAGAACGATAAACCAGATCCGCCAGTTGGCGGATCCGGGGGATAGGGTCTTCCGTCGCGGCACTCGCCGTCACCATCAAAAACAAGGCGAACGGTAAAAAAACAAGGGGACGATATCTTTGCATTTGGACCTCGGATGGTGTAAAAATTAGCACGCTGAATCCCTAAAGATCAATATTTGAGATCAAAAGCAGATGAAAAAAAATGCAATTTACTTACGGATCATTCTCCTCGTTTTATTCTCCGCTAGCATATCCGCGCCGCTCTTCGCCAAGCAGGGAAGCCCGCCGGGCCGGTGGCGTGTGCAACAGGGAGAAGTCAGTTCGACCGCGCTTTGGGGCACTCATTTTGTCAATAAAAATAAAGGCTGGGCCGTCGGTGCCACCGGTGCGATTTTACATACTTCCGACGGCGGGAAAAACTGGGTGGCGCAACACCGGAAGCGCGGAGAACGCTTCTTTGATGTTCACTTCCCCGACGAGAAAAACGGCTGGGCGGCCAGCTGGTCCGGCAACATCTACCACACAAGTAACGGCGGCCTGAACTGGGAAAAACAAAAGGGGCCGCTCGTCATCTGGCTCTGGAACATCTTTTTCCCCGACGCCCAAAACGGCTGGGCCGTCGGCGCGCAGGGGACGGTCATCCACACAAAAGACGGCGGGAAAACCTGGCTTCAAAAAGACATTGGCTACAAGAACGGGCCGCTTCTGGAAGTCTATTTCCTCAACAAGAAAAAAGGCTGGATCACAGGCTGGGACGGGAAGGTTTTTCATACGCAGGATGGCGGCGAAACCTGGGTGGAACAGGACAGCGGCACCAAAATTCCCCTGGAAGCCATTTTTTTCGTGGACGAACAACACGGCTGGGCCGTCGGACGCCGGGGCGTCATTCAACACACGAAGGACGGCGGGAAAACCTGGGCCGCGCAGGAGAGCAACTTTCACAAGTCGATGCTGCTGGGGGTGAAATTTGCCACACCGAAGCTGGGTTGGATCGCGGGCGGCTCCGGCGTTTTTTTAAGGACGGAAAACGGCGGCGAAACATGGGAGCCGATCGAAGTCCCGACCGATAAAACGATGGAAGGACTCTCTTTCGGGGACGACAATCACGGCTGGGCTGTCGGCTGGGGTGGTTTTATCATTCACACCTCGGACGGCGGAAAAACCTGGGAGGCCCAGAATCTGGGGTTTAACGACCGTCTGTTCCGTGTGCATTTTTTTGACGACACACACGGCTGGATCGTCGGCGAGGCCGGCACCATCCTGCACACGGCGGACGGCGGCGAAACATGGGATTTTCAGGATAGCGGGACGGAGGAATGGCTCTTCGGTGTTGATTTTATTTCTGAAAAAGAAGGCTGGGCCGCGGGGGCGCTGGGCACCGTCCTGCACACGACCGATGGCGGCGAAACATGGAAAATTCAACCCAAGCTAACCGAGGGCAGTTTTGAAAATGTCTACTTTCTGAATCCGAAAACCGGCTGGATCGTCGGAGAGTCCGGCCTGGTTTTCAAAACAACCGACGGCGGGAAAAGCTGGAAATTGCAATTCAGCCACGTCACCATCGCCTTGACCGATATCGTTTTTTTAGACGCGCAAAACGGCTGGCTCATCGGCGACGGCGGCACGATTCTGCACACAAAAGATGGCGGAGACACCTGGGTCGATTTTCCCCTCCCCTTTAATGATATGTACGCCAAAATTCTGTTCGACACGCCGACGCGCGGCTGGATCGTCGGTGGAAACGGCGTCATCCTGAAAACGGTGGACGGCGGCAAACACTGGGCGCTTCAGCGCAGTTTCACGACGGAATCCCTGTGGGATATCGTGATGAATGGCGATGAAGGCTGGGCCGCGGGCGATCTCGGCACGATGATCTACACCGCGGACGGCGGAAAAACCTGGACACCGGTCGAAAGCGGCACAGTGCAACGAATCACGGGTCTGCACTTTATGAATTCGAACAAGGGCTTCGCCGTCGGCAAGGGTGGTCTTATTTTGCAATACGATGGCCGCCGCGTCGCCAAAAAGGGGTTCTCGCGCTAAATGGGCGCCCTGACGGACCGGCGGTCGGAATGGTTTGTCCCCCGGTTCGGGCCCCTCAAATTCCGTATTTTTATTGGTCTGCTTTTTCTCCCCTATACGGGCATGGTCCTGGCCTATACGGTCATCGGGGCCATGCTCGCGGAGACCATCCATTGGGATCGCGTCGGCGCCATCGTCTTGATTTACTTTTTCGGCTTAGGCGTCGCTGCGCACGCCCTGGACGCCATCGGCGGCGGCACGGGCAAACCCTGGGGAAATCACTTCTCTCAAAA
Organism: Nitrospiria bacterium; assembly: GCA_046756825.1. Classification (GTDB taxonomy): domain Bacteria; phylum Nitrospirota; class Nitrospiria; order SBBL01; family JAADHI01; genus JAADHI01. The sequence goes on from JBHHXB010000072.1 coordinate 7,216, forward strand.
ATCCCTGTGGACGCTGGCCATTTTCGCCCTTGTTCCGGCCTACGGCATCGGAGGCTATTACATTTTTACGGTGACCCCCGCGCTCGCCGTTATCGCCCTTTTGGAAGGGTTTTTCCTCTTCGCCTATAATCTGGAGCTTTTCAAGGGACGCTTTCACACGGATGGCTGGTTCGCTTTTTCCTGGGGGGTTTTGCCTTTATGGGCGGGGTATGTGATTCAAACCAACGGGCTCTCCGCTTCGGCGCTTATTTTAGGATTAACGGCGGGACTCTTGAGCTATGTTGAAATCAATGCCTCACGGCCTTACAAAGCGATCAAAAAATCAGGAGAAAAGACTCATTTCGAATATCAGATACGCTACGAAAAAATCCTGAAAGGCATCAGCCTCGGTGTTTTGACGCTCGCGGTGGGGCTACTCCTTTGGCGAATCGGCTTTTAAAAGGGATTGAATGCATGCACGTTTCCGTCTAAGATGGTATGAAATTACGCTTGTTTTCCGGCTGTAACGCGATGGGTCTTTATGCCGCATATTGAACTCTTGATTTTTGATTTGGACGGAACCCTGATCGATTCCAAAAAGGACATCGCCCGCTCCGTGAACCTGACTTTTCGTGATGTCGGTCTGCCTGAAAAACCCTATGAAGTGATTTACGGCTATGTCGGAAACGGCGTGCGGCAATTGATGACGGATGCGGTTGAGGCAAACGATCCCGCGCTGATCGACGAAGTCCTCGCCTGTTTTGAGCAGCACTACCTTTCACACCTTTTGGATGAGACCCGCCTGTTTCCCGGCATCGCCGAGGTGCTCAGTCATTTTGAGCATAAAAAAATTGCGCTCGTGACCAATAAGCCCACGCACTACACGGATAAAATTATCGAAGGTCTTCAATTGTCGGAGACCTTTGACCTGATCATCGGCGCGGGGCCGGACATCCAACTCAAGCCGCACCCCGACATGCTTTTAAAAACACTGGACACATTGCAGACCGACGCGCAAAAAACCGTGATGATCGGCGATTCCCTGAACGATATTCACGCGGCCAAGGCGGCGGGGACGATTTCCTGCAGCGTAGGCTACGGTTTCGGTTGCGCCGAGGAGTTGCAATCGGCGGACCCGGATTTTTCAATTAACTCTAGTCAGGAATTAATGACCCTTTTTTCATGATGAAACCCTCACAATTTAAGTCAGGAGTGTCTATGAAGCGGCGGCTTTTTCTCGCATTGGCCCTCATCCTTATCCCAATCACATCTTTGGCGCAAAACCTTGCCGACCGCGTCATCGAACACACCCTTTCCAACGGCCTGAAAGTCTTGATGGTCGAGCGGCATCAAGTGCCGACTGTCGCGCTTCGTATCATTTACAGGGTCGGCGGTGCGAACGAAGTCAACGGCAATACCGGCATCGCTCATCTTTACGAGCACATGGCCTTCAAGGGCACGCAGAAAATGGGAACAACAAACTACGCCGAGGAAAAAATCCTATTGGAAAAAATCGAAGCCCTTTATGCGGCGATGGGCGCTGAAGAGCGAAAAGGGCTTCAGGCCGACAAAAAACGTTTGGCGGAATTGTCGGAACAGTTTGAGGCGCTTCAAAAAAAGGCGCGAGCTTTCGTCATCCCCAATGAACTGGGGGAAATTTACGACAGAAACGGCGCGGTCGGCTTTAATGCTTCGACGGGAAAAGATGTCACCAACTACATGGTCAGCTTCCCGGCCAACCGGCTACCGCTGTGGATCGCCGTCGAGTCGGACCGCATGGCAAATCCCGTCATGCGTGAATTTTACAAAGAACAGGACGTCGTCATGGAGGAGCGCCGCCGAAGCGTCGAGAGTAATCCCGGCGGCAAACTCTACGAAGCCTTTTTGTCCACGGCCTTCGCGGCCCACCCCTACGGCAACCCCATCCTCGGATGGCCTTCGGATGTGAGTACGCTCTCCGCGACGGAGACCGCCGCATTTTTCAAAACCTATTACGGCCCCAGCAACACCATTATCGCCATCGTCGGGGATTTTAAGGCGGACGAGGTCATCCCGCAGTTGGAAAACAGCTTCGGGAAAATCCCCGCCGCCCCGCCGCCGCCGCTGGTCAAAACCGTGGAGCCGCCGCAGCGCGGCGAGCGTCGTCTTGAAGTTGAAGAGGAGGCGAATCCTCAGTTGATGATCGGCTTTCACAAGCCCGACCTCCATCATCCCGACGACCCGGTTTTTGATGTCATCGACTCCCTGCTTTCGATGGGCCGCACCTCCCGGCTTTATAAAAAACTGGTTGTTGAAAAAAAGATTGTCGTGGGGGTTTCGACCAGCGCAGGCATTCCGGGCGCTCGTTTTCCAAACCTTTTTACCGTCTCGGCAACGCCCCGCGCACCGCACACCACGGAAGAGGTTGAAGCGGCCATTTATGAGGAATTGGAGCGACTAAAACAGGAAGGACCGACACAAAAGGAATTGGACAAAGTGATTACAAATATCGACGCCTCCCTCATCCGCTCGCTACGCTCCAACAGCGGTTTGGCGGGCCGGCTCTCCTATTTTGAGGCCGTGGCGGGCGATTGGCGTTACACCTTGAGAAACCGCGACGCCATCGCCAAAGTCACGGCGGAGGACGTAATGCGCGTGGCAAAAAAAACCTTCATTAAGAAAAACAGAACCGTCGCCACGCTGGTGAAAAAGGGAGGGGACGATGAAAACACGGAGGCGGGACGATGACCTCAAAACACACGCGCATAATGGCCTGTCTTTCACGCCTCGCCTCGGCATTGGTTTTCGCGCTTTTTTTCGCCACCCTTGCGGCGGCAACGGACACGGTCAACCCGAGAGAGATGACCTTCGCGCCCATCGTCTTTCAGCCACCCAAGGCGGAAAAAGTCACGTTGTCGAACGGCATGACACTGTACTTACTGGAAGACCACGAACTGCCGTTGATCGAGCTTCAGGCTACGATCCGGACGGGTTCGATTTACGAACCGGCGGACAAAATCGGACTGGCCGGTATCACGGGCAGCGTCATGCGCTCCGGCGGAAACCGCAGTCACTCGAGCGAGGCCCTCGATGAAATCCTGGACCAAATTGCGGCCCGGCTCTCGATCGGCATTGGCAGGGATTCCGGGAGCGCGTCCCTCAATGTCCTCAAAAAGGACTTTGATCTCGGCCTGAAACTCTTTGTGGAAAGCCTGCGTTTCCCTGTCTTTGAAGAAGAAAAACTGACCATCGCCAAAAACCGCGCCCTGGAATCCATCCGTCGCAGAAACGACCGGCCCTCGGGCATCGCGACCCGTGAATTTTTCAAGCAACTCTACGGCGCGGACAACGCTTACGCGCGGGAAACGACAAAAGAAACCATCAACGCCATTTCAAGGGCGGATCTCGTGTCCTTTCATCAACACTACTTCACGCCGAACAACATCATACTGGGTGTGACGGGTGATTTTGAAAAGACAGCCATGATCGCCAAACTGGAAAAGGCCTTTGCGGGATGGGCGCAAAAGAAGGTGGATTTCCCCCCGGTCGCACCCGTGCGGGAACGGATGACCGGGGCGATTTACAAGGTCGATAAGGCCATTCCGCAGACACAGGTTCGCATCGGGCATCTCGGCATCAAGCAGAAAAACCCTGACTTTTTCGCCCTTTCCATCATGAACGATGTCCTGGGTTCCGGCGGCTTGAACAGCCGTCTCTTTCAGGATGTGCGCACCCGGCAAGGGCTGGCCTATTCCGTGGGCAGCGCGCTGCGTCCCGGCAAGTTCGAGCGGGGATTTTTTCTGGCCTACGGGGCCACACGGGCCGAAAAAAGCCATCAGGCCATCACCACGATGATCGCACACATCCAAAAGATCCGCGAGGGACACGTCACGGACGAAGAACTGCACCGGGCGAAAGAGGCCTTTCTCAATTCGCTCATTTTTTCCTTTTCGTCTCCCGCGCAGATCGTCGCCCGGCAGATTTCCCTGGCCTACTACGGTCTCCCCGAGGATTATCTGGAGCAGTACCGCGCCAATGTCGAAAAGGTGACGAAGGACGATATTTTGCGCGT
>JBHHXB010000073.1:0-10971 GCA_046756825.1 Nitrospiria bacterium
GAACCCGCGACCCTCGCCTTGGCAAGGCGATGCTCTACCACTGAGCTATTCCCGCGTTCTTGAAAAGTGAGGCGGATTTTATCTTATCTTTCCGGCACTGTCAACGGCTCCGCTCGATTTTCGGCGAGTCTTCCAAGGTCGTTTCCACTCGGGTTCTGAAAGACGCTTAACCCGAACTCGGGTACGGCGGCGAGCAGGTGATCAAAGATGTCGGCCTGAATCGCCTCGTAATTCGCCCAGACAGTATCCCGGCAAAAAACATAGATTTCGATGGGCAGGCCGTGTTCGGTCGGCGCAAGCTGCCGGATAAGAAACGTCATGTCTTGATGGATCTGCGGGTGATTTTTTAAATATGCGATGGCGTAGGCGCGAAAGGTCCCGATATTGGTCAGCCGTCGCCGGTTGACGATGCTGGTGTCATCTAAACGATGCGTCGTGTTGTATCTTTCCAATTCTTTGATTTTTCCTGAGATGTATGCGGTGATGGGGCGGATTTTGGAGAATTTTTCAATCATTTGCTCCGTGCAGAATTGAATCGTATTGACATCGATGTAAATCGCCCGTTTGATGCGCCGCCCGCCGGATTCCGACATGCCCCGCCAGTTTTTGAAGGATTCGCTAATCAAAGAGTAGGTGGGAATATTGGCAATCGTTTTATCCCAGTTTTGGACTTTGACCGTGGTGAGGGTAACTTCAATTACATCGCCGTCCGCGCCATATTTCGGCATTTCGATCCAGTCGCCGGGGGCAACCATTTTGTTGGCCGTCAATTGAATCCCGGCGGCGAAGCCTAAAATGGCGTCTCTGAAAATCAGCATAAACACCGCCGTCATCGCACCCAGACCGCTTAAAAGATACAGGGGTGTTTTATCCAGCAGCGCCGAGATGAGAAAGATCAGCGCTAAAAGGTAGATGACGATTTTAAGGGCCTGAATAAAGGCCTTGATCGGGATTTCTTTCGAGATTTCAAGAGACTGGTAAATCGTTGTGACTGCGTTTAAAAGGGCGTTCAGGGTGAGTACCCCAACGATAATCATGTAAATATTCAGGCCATTCGTTGTGATGGTGATCCATTGCGAATGTCCTTCGAGCGCCAGGGGAGCCAAAAGCGTGAGCACGATGGCGGGGGCGAAATGCGCCAGATGGTCGAACACGCGGTGCTTCAAAAGGGCGTCGTCCCACTGTGTTTTTGAACGGGAGATGAGATAGAAAAGCCCGGAGAGCAACATCCTTTTGGTCAAAAAATTCGCCGTAATGCTCAGCAACAACACCAGCGCGATGGCCAGTCCTCTGGCAAAGAGCGCCGCTGTTTCAGGCTGTATCTCAAACTGAAGCAGGGTATTTGTTAAAAATCCGATCATGAAGCACGCTCACTTGCCGCAGCAATTTTCAGGGTGCGAAGACGGTTCAGTGCGGCGGCCCACTCGAAGCGTCGGAAAACGGCCAGGTCACCGTAGGGGATGCCGGTGAGTTTGTCGAGGCCTTCGTTTTCAATGTCGTGCATCAGCCTGTCCGTGATTTCGGAAAGCGTACGTTCGCCGTCAATGTAATGGGCCTTGGCGTAGAGCAGGGCGTGGGCGATGGCGCGCGCCTGGCCGGGTTCTACCAGTTGCTCGACGGCGGAAAGGTTGATTTTCTCCGCGCCGAAGATAATGGTTTCGACATCGTGTGTTTTCAAATATACCTCGCGTGCTGCCTTTTTGGGATTCAGGCTTTGCGGCAGGGGGGCTCTTTCCCGGATCGTCCCGAAACTTCCGCCGCCTTCGGGTGTGCGTTCGGAGGCGTATTTTTCGGCGATGGCCTTCGCCGCCTTCGTGACATCATGCGGGCGGTAGTTTTCGAGTGCGATGACCTGATCGGCGGTTTCAAAATAATCCCCGCTTCCGCCGATAACCAGGAGGCTCGAAACGCCATATTCCCGGTAAAGCTGCCGGACTTTGTCGATGAAGGGCGTGATGGGCTCTTTTTCTTTTGCGATCAGCTCCTGCATGCGGTGGTCGCGGATCATAAAGTTGGTTGCCGCCGTATCCTCGTCGATGAGCAACAAAGAGGGTTGGAGTTCGAGTGCCTCAATGATGTTCGCGGCCTGCGAGGTGCTGCCGCTGGCGTTTTGGGTGGAAAAATCGCGAGTCGATTGCTCTTGCGGGAGATTGGCGATGAAAGGGGAGATGTCGACCCCTGAAACTGCGCGTCCGTCCTCGGCGCGGATTTTCACGGCGTCCGCGTCGGTAACGACAAACTCGCGGCCGTCGCCGGGCGGGTGATTGTACACGCCGAATTCAATCGCCCGAAGCAGGGTCGATTTGCCGTGATAGCCGCCTCCGACAATCAGCGTGACCCCGGCAGGAATGCCCATACCCCGGATGTCACCCGCATTGGGACGGTTCAACGTGACTTGAAAGGCCGGGGGCGATTGAAAGGGGACGGCAGGGCCGTCGAGCGGACAGGGGTCGATGCCGCTTTTTCGGGGGAGCAGCGCCCCGTTGCCCACAAAAGCCACGAGACCACGGTTTTTAAGCTGACTGCGTATGGCTTCCGCGTCCTCGACGGTTTCGACGAAAAGCCGAACGGCCTTTTGATCCAGGTTTTGAAATTTCAGTGCTTTTTCGACGATTTGGGGCAGGTCGCTGTGGATCATTTCAATGGCCTGTCCCCCGAGGATGGTCCGGCCGCGCGCGGGGAGGCCGATAAAAAAACGGACCTCGAGACGGACGTCGTCAATTGTCGCGGAAGTCCGCGCCAAAACTTCCTGCCGGGGGCGGTCGATTTCAATGAGGCCGCTTTTCCCAATGCCCCTGTTTTTTGATTTTTGTTTGGCGTGATAATGAAAGCGCCGCGTCAAATAATCCGCCAGCGCGATCCGGCGAATTTTGTTTTGTGTCAGTGTTTTTGGAAATTGGGCTGTCTCTTGTGGAACGATGATGCGAAAGCGGCTCGGCGTGGCGAAGGGATCGCCTTGAACATAATCAATACAAAGCGTGTAGGCTGGAAAGGTGTAACGTCCCTTGATATCTTTGTAAGCCTTATAGCCCCTGCCGTCGAGTTGACGCAGTTTGTTTTTGAGATCCTCAGCAGTCGGCATCATGATTTTGGATCATTTCAGGGGCCTGAAGGTCTCGGGTCGTCTGCTCTACCGGGGGGATGGGGCGAATTGCTTCTTTTGCTTCGGAAACTTTCAGATCCTCAAACCGGCGGGCGCTGACGAGCACGCGGGATTCGAGGGTGCCCACCGAGCGGTTGTAACTCTCCACAGCCTTGCGAAGGTTGCCGCCCAGTTGCGTGAAGTGGCCGCTCAGATCGGCGATGCGTTTGTAGATCTCTTTCCCCAGATCACCGATTTTTTTGGAGTTTTCCGCCAGTGTTTCCTGTTTCCAGCCGTAGGCGACGGCCTTTAAAAGGGCGATGAGCGTGGTCGGCGTGGCGATGATGACCCGCTGATCCACGCCCTGCTCGATGAGGGAGGGGTCTTCCTGCAAGGCGGCGCTGTAAAAGGCCTCGCCGGGCAGAAAAAGAATGACAAATTCCGGAGCGTGCGGAAACTGCGCCCAGTAGGATTTACGGCTCAACTGGGCGATGTGCTCACGGATGCGGCGCGCGTGCTCCTGCTGATTTTTCCGCTTCGCGGTCTCGTCGTCCACCGCCATGCCGTCCAAATAGGCGGACAGGGGTACCTTCGCGTCGACGACAAGGGTTTTTCCGCCCGGCAGATTCACGATCATATCCGGCCTCAGCGCGGCATCTTCATTGGAAACCGTCGGCTGCTCCTTAAAATCGCAGTGATTCAGCATGCCTGCCATCTCCACAACGCGTTTCAGTTGAATCTCACCCCAGCGGCCTCTCACCTGCGGTGTTCTCAGGGCATTCACAAGATTTATGGTTTCGGAGCGGAGCTGATGCTGACTTTCAATCAGGCTTTTGACCTGTTGATTCAAGCCCTCGTAGGCCCCGACCCGCGCCTTCTCCAGGGATTGAATCTTGAGGTCGAACTGATTCAATCCCTCCCGAATCGGCTTCACCATTTGGTCAATCGCTGTCTGCCGCTTCGACAAATCACTGGCCGCGCCCTCCCGCAGTTTATCAAAGGTGGCTCGCGCGATTTCGAGAAACATTTGATTGTTGCTTTTCAGCGCCTCGGCGGAGAGGGCCTTGAAGGCATCTGAAAGCTGGGTCCTGGCTTCATTGAGCACGGCGAGTTTTTCCGCAGCGGCCTTTTGGTCTTTCTGAAGCACGGTTTCAAGCGTGGAGCGTTCTATCTTGAGTGCCGTGAGATCTTTTTCCAGGGTAGTATTTTGCGTTTTTAAGGCTGAAATTTCGGCGGCCGCATCAGCCGCTTTTTGCCCCTTGGCCGCGAGACGCTCGTCCAAAATCGCATTTTCCCGCTCGTATCCCGATTTCAGGCGCGATGCATTCGATCGAAAATAAAGATAAAATAAAAGACCGCCCAGCAAAAGCCCGGCGAAAAAAGCCACGAAGAGTGGCAGAGTCATCGCCATCCTGTTTCTTCATCCATAGGGTTAACTTTCTAGACTCAATCCTTTGATAGACAAGCACTTGCCTATGCGGTGCTTTTCGTGGAATCCCGTGTGGGGACGACCAAAACAGGGCAGGGGGAACTGTGTACGATTTTTTCGCTGACGCTTCCGATGAGCATGTTGTAGAGGGCATTGTGTCCGTGAGAACCGACGACGATCATGTCGATATTCAGTTTGTCTATTTCATAAAGCAGGATTTCGGTGGGAGTCCCTTCAACCACACGGGCGGTGGCTTCGACCTGATGCGAGCGGAGCTTTTCGGCTTCTACTTGCAGGGTTTTGTGTTCATGATGGATTTTTTTTGCAATCTGATCACGCGCATAGTCCGGGTCCAGGCGATCGTCGGATTCGTCATTTCTGAGGGTGCCTTTGTACTCGACCATCCCTATGCTGGGTTGCGTCACATGATACAACCAGACTTTCGCGGATAAACCCGCGACCAGGTTCTCGACGACCTTTAAAATCTTCTGATCCGCCGGGGAGAAATCAAGTGCAACCAATATGTTCATGCTCACGCCTTCCTTTCTGGTTTGAGGTCAGTATATTCATATTGTTCAGAGCGCCCCATATCTTCTCAGGCCGAGCGGGAATGGATTGACATTCGATTTTGCTCTCGCCCCCTGCTCATAACAGATTAAAAAATAATGCCTTGTTGATTTCATTAATACCCACGATGCCGAGAAACTGATTCCCTTCGACCACCGGGATCCGGCGCAGGTTTTTTAATCCCATATAAGAAGCCGCTTTGAGCACCGGATCGTCCGGCGAGACGGTCATGGGATTTGATGTCATGATTTCTCCGGCCTTCATCGTCAGCACCCTGGCGTAACCTTCCTCCATTTGTTCGAAATCACGGCTCCGCACGTTGTCATGGATATAGTCCCCGTAACCCGGATACATGGGCATCATGATATCGCGCAGGGCGATGATCCCGATCAGGTTATGCGTGTTCCCGAGAATAGGCACGACGCCGATATCATGATAAATCACCTTAACCACAATAGATTGCACGGTATCCGTTTCCCTGGCTGTGGGGAGTCCTGTCAACATGACATCACGTACTTTCATCTTTTCCTCCTATAGTGAACTTGATGTGATCCACCCCAATGAAATTGAGAAATTCCTGTTTAGAGGCAAGGTACCATTCGCGGTTTTTCTTGTCAAAAAGGAGACCTGGTTTAAAGCCCATTGAGCACATCCGCCTCCAACATCTTTCGAGAACATTCTTACAGGCGTGACTCATGCGGACAAATCAAGTAAAGTGAAGTGAGTGGGGTTGTGTTCAATGCATCGTGAGAAGAAGAAAAAATCCTTTAATTTTCTCTGGTGGTATTCGATCATCAGCTTTGTCTGTATCGTCCTGATTTCCTCGGTCACCGTTGTGCTGCTTTCCCGGTTTCTAACGAAAAACACCCTTGAGCTGGATGCTGTCGGCACGAAGTATTTTGTTGAGGCCCTTCTTGAATCCGAAGAAGCGAGTCTCTATTTTTCGATCGACGAAAAGGAAGCGCGAGAGAATAAATTCTACAACTTTTTCAAAAAAATCAATGAGAACCCGGAGGTGAGCTGGGTTAAAGCCTACGACATCGAGGGCACCATTCTTTGGGCCAATAATAAAAAATTCATCGGTCATAACTTTATGCCGAACCCTGAACTGATGCAGGCCCTCGCTGGAGAAATGGCGGTTTCCAGCGGCACCTCCGGCAAACCGACCAAAGGCGAACATGTCTTTGACGAGGAAGTCTCCTATTTTGCGGAAATTTACCTGCCCGTGTGGAACCTCAGTCAAGATCAGGTTGTGGGTGTGATTGAAGTGTATAAAATCCCGCATGCGCTTTTTAGCGTGATCCGGAGAGGTACCCGTCTGGTCTGGTTCACGGCCGGTTTCGGGGGGCTGTTTCTCTATATTTCTCTTTTTTGGATCGTCAAGCGGGCCACCTTTGTTATCCGCCGCCAACAAGTGGCCCTGACCGACGCTAATGTGGTTTTGGAGGAAAAAATACAGGACAGTGAACAGACGGCGGAGGCGCTGGGATCGTTGCTGATTACTACGGGAGTCGGCAGCGATAAACGCTTTTACGATGACTGCGTTCGGGACCTGGCCAAAATCTATGATGTCCGCTACGCCTTTGTCGGTGTGTTCGCCGATGAGGCACGCACCGCTATTCGCACGCTCTCGGTCTGGTCCGGGGATCACATCGCCGAGAACTTCACCTATAATCTCGCGGGAACCCCCTGTCAGGATGTGTTGAATACGAAAACAGAGCTTGTTCCGGCAAACGCGGCAAAGCTCTACCCAAAAGACGCACTGCTCAAAAAAATGTGGGTAGACAGTTATTTTGGAGCGCCATTGATTTCATCCTCGAAAAAAACCGTGGGGATTGTGAGCGTCATGGGGATCGAGCCGATGACCCCTCAAGTTTGGGCAAAACCTCTATTGGGGATTATGGCCAACCGGCTGGCACTCGAACTTGAGCGCCGGTCCGCGGAAGACGCGCTAAAACTGGCCGAAAGCGTTTTTAACGAAAGTATCGAAGCTATTCTGATTACGGACCGTGACGCCAATATTTTGCGTGTCAACCCCGCATTTACGCGAATGACCGGCTACAGCGCTTTGGAGGTCGTCGGGAAGAACCCAAGAATACTGAGCGCGAAGCACCACAATAAGGCCTTTTACGAGCGGTTTTGGCACGCGCTTTTAAATGAAGGGGTCTGGCGGGGTGAAATCTGGAATCGCCGCCGTAACGGGGAGGTTTTTCCGCAATGGCAGAGCGTCAGCGTCGTGCGTGACAAAACAGGAAAAATCATCCAGTTTATCAGCATCAGCAACGACATCACTGAAAAGAAGGCGTCGGAAGAGCGGATTCATCACTTGGCGCACTTCGATGTGTTGACGGATCTCCCCAATCGCGCCTCTTTTCAAAATGAATTCAAGCGGGCCGTGGCCCATGCCGCGCGCGAGGACAGCCAATTAGCCCTGCTTTTTATCGATATTGATCATTTTAAGCTCATCAATGATGCCTACGGACATCTCGTGGGGGATGAGGTCCTGAAATATGTCGGCCAATGCCTTGTGGATTTAGTCCGCGAGGACGATCTGGTCGCGCGTCTCGGCGGAGATGAATTCACGATCGTCCTCGCCGGTGTTCGCGCGCGAAACGACCCTGTCCTCATCGCAAAGAAGATTCTGCACCGCCTTGAGACCCCGTTCCAATACAAAGAGACGGAAGTGCTGACGACCACAAGCATCGGGATCAGCTTATTTCCTGAAAACGGCACGGACGCTTCTTCCTTGCTCAAGAACGCGGACATGGCAATGTACCGGGCAAAAGAGCTGGGCCGGAATAGTTACCAGTTTTTTACCGAAGAAATGAATCAGGAGGTCCAGAAGCGGCTCCTCATGGAGGCTGATCTTCGAAAAGCGATTGAGCGCGGTGAATTTCTGCTGCACTACCAGCCGCAGATTTCCATCGCATCCGGGAAAATCATCGCCTGCGAGGCGCTCATTCGGTGGCAGCATCCCACACAGGGGCTCATCGCACCTGCGCTGTTTATCCCGATTGCCGAGGAAAACGGCTTGATCAATCCCATATCCGAATGGGCGCTGGAGGCCGCGTGTAATCAGTGGAGAGCGTGGCAGGACGATGGTATCCCGCCCGTGACCATGGCCGTGAATCTCTCCGGACGTCAATTCACGAGTGAACATCTTGTTCAGGTGGTCAATAAAGCGATCACCGGGACAGGCATTGAGCCTAAGTATCTCGAGCTGGAATTGACCGAAAGTGTGCTCATGCTCAATGTCAAAACGACCAACAGGATACTGAGTGCGCTCCGGGAAATGGAGATATCGCTATCGGTGGATGATTTCGGGACAGGCTATTCGTCATTGGCCTATTTAAAGCGCTTTCCGATCAACAAGCTGAAGATTGATCAATCCTTTGTACGGGATCTGGCCAATGATCCCGATGACGCCGCCATCGTGACCGCAACAATTACCCTGGCGCACAACCTTCACTTAACCGCGATTGCCGAAGGCGTCGAAACAGAACACCAGCTCGACTTTCTCAAGAAAAACGGCTGCGATCAATTTCAGGGCTACCACTTCAGCCGCCCCCTGCCCTCAGACGAAATCACCCACCTCCTCAAAACGGCTTGAGTCATACCTTGGAGGATATGACGAGAGGGAGAGCCGCGATCTTTAGATGGTCTGTTCCTGTTTTATAAAAAAGATTGAAAATAAAACCATAAAAGTAGAAAGTATGTGTTTTGAGAAAAGGGGAAAGAGGATAAGCGGGCAGTGACGATTGGCACACCGTTAAAGGCAAACGCGACGCGGGTCTTGCTTTTAGGCGCGGGGGAATTGGGAAAGGAGCTTGTGATTGAATTTCAGCGGCTTGGCGTGGAAACCATTGCTGTGGACCGATACCCCGATGCCCCCGCCATGCAGGTCGCCCATCGGAGCCATGTCATCGATATGCTTGACGGCAGGGACCTGCGTGACGTGGTGGTCAAGGAGCGGCCTCATTTTATCGTCCCGGAAATTGAAGCGATTGCCACGGATGAACTGCTTTTGCTGGAAGAGGAAGGATTCAATGTTGTGCCGACCGCCAGAGCCACGCGGCTGACCATGGATCGGGAAGGTATTCGACGCTTGGCCGCCGAGACATTGAAACTGCCGACTTCGGATTACCGCTTCGCGGAAAGTGAAACGGCCTGCCGCGCTGCCGTCTCCGAAACAGGGTTGCCCTGTGTGATGAAGCCGGTCATGAGTTCTTCAGGCAAGGGGCAGAGCATTATCAAAAATGAAGCGGATATCGAAAAGGCCTGGGCTTATGCGCAGCAGGGGGGACGGGCGGGCGCGGGCCGTGTCATCATTGAGCGCTTTATTCCTTTTGACTATGAAATCACGCTGCTCACCGTGCTGGCCGTGGACGGCGTCCATTTTTGCGCCCCCATCGGACACCGGCAGGAAGGCGGCGATTACCGGGAGTCGTGGCAGCCGCATGCCATGACGACAAGGGTGCTTGAAAAGGCTCAAGACATCGCAAAAACCATTGTCAAAAATCTGGCCGGACGTGGCATCTACGGGGTCGAGCTCTTTATACAAGGGGATCAGGTGTACTTTAGCGAGGTCTCACCCCGGCCGCACGACACCGGCATGGTCACGCTCATTTCTCAGGATCTCCCGGAATTCGCCTTGCACGCCCGTGCGATTCTGGGTCTGCCTATCGGGGAAATCCGGCAAATGGGCCCATGTGCTTCGGCGGTGATTTTGGGCGAGGGAGAATCCACGGAAATCGCCTATGCGGGAATTCCTGCGGCGCTTGAAACGCCGGGGAGTCGGGTACGTCTATTCGGTAAACCCGAAATCCACGGACGCCGGCGGTTGGGTGTCGTGCTAACATCGGCCAATACCATTGAAGCAGCGGTTCAAAATGCAAAGACATCCGCGTCAAAAGTAAAGATATTACTTTAACTTTTTGCTCCAAAAATGAGGTGGGTTCATGCAGGCGAAAAATGTCTGGTCGTACATCAAGGTGGGAACGGGGTTTCGGTATTTGCAGGAGGCCACGCGGGGCCGGGCTATCCACGGAGACAACTTTGTACTAGGGAATATCGAGCGTTTTCTGTTATCGCTCGATGAATTGGAACTGCGCGTCACCAGCCGCGCCGCCGATAAACTCAGGGCCTTGCGTGAACGGCTTTCTCAAAAAGGGGAGTTGGCCGAACTTTCAAAAAGCGAGGCGGACGAACTTAAAGGTATCATCAAGGAAATCAGAGGGACTTTTTCCGCCGAGGCAAAAGGCATTTATACCTACATCGTCACGGAAAAGCGGCTGAGCACTGAAAAACTGTTGAGTCACATGGAGGATCTTTTCGCACCGAAGGTCTTTGAGCAGCTCACAAATGTCGCGCAGTACGATTTTAAGGAAGCCGGGCGCTGCATTGCCTTTGAACGCGCGACGGCGGCGGCCTTTCACTTGATGCGGGGGATTGAGTCGATTTTGAGGCAATACTTTAAAGAAATGGCGCAAGCCGCGAAAAATGAGCTCTCCTGGGGTGAAATGGTTTATGAAGTCAAAAAGGCGCGGGATCCGAGGACGGACCGGAACACACTGAAACATCTCGATCACATCCGATCCGCCTTTCGGAATCCCACGCAGCACCCGGACAAAATTTACGACGTACAGGAGGCGCAGGACCTCTTTTTCCTGGCGATTGATGTGACCAACCGCATGGTTTCGGAAATGAACAGCGACCTCACAAATCAGGCCGACCCGCGCAGCCATCAAGAAAAACCTGTGCTTCAAAATCCGGAAAAAGCCTGAAGTATCCTCCCGCATGACCTTCAGGGATTATCGCTTGACATCCGTCCGTCATTCTGAATAGTATGCCACTGAGATTGTTCCTTTAAACTGGTTCCGTGAAACCGGAAAGG
>JBHHXB010000074.1:0-10966 GCA_046756825.1 Nitrospiria bacterium
CGGTGCACATTTCGACTCACTTTGAAAAGAAGCCCTTCAAACTCAACAAAACCACTCACACTTTACGGGAAGACATTCAATCATGCCCAAGGGAGGGAACTGCATCGTTTAATACGTTCTATCCGGATGATGTCCATCAATACCCCAGGAAGCTTCATCATCGCCCAGCCCTTAAGCTATGACGAAAAACTCCAGACCCTCTGGCAGACCGGTTTATCGGGAACATCATTAAGGGACGTGATTAATCACACCAATTATAAGGCTTTTCTTGAATCTGCGGCGAAGGGACTGGCCTGTTTACATGGTTTGGATTCTGCTCATTTTCTCCATCAGGGTACCTTTGATCAACTCGATGACATCCTCGAAAAAATTGATACCGTGATACGGGAATTGCCGCAATGTGCTCGGCCGCTTGACGCAATCGTTTCGGAGATCAAACAAGACTTGCCTCGTTTGAGCAAAATTTCTGATAAAACGGTCCATGGCTCATTTCGGATTAAGGAGATCCTCGTTTGTGAGGAAGGACTTGCAGTCTTTGATCTCGACAAGGTTTCCATCGGAGATTGGGTCAGGGATCTGGCCCTGTTCCTGGTTGACTTACACCTGATCTATCGTGACAAAGATCTGGTCCGTTTAATGTCGAGCGCTTTTTTTCATGCCTATCGATCCCAAGTTGACTGGGAAGTTCCGATTGACCGTTTGAAGTGGCATATCAAAGTGCAATATTTAAAAAAAATTTACTGGATCTATAAAAACAAAAAATTAGACACCCGACTGGAAAAAAGAATCCAGAAGATGATTACATTAATACAGAACGGGATTGATTTTGATCCGCTTTCAAATTAAGGCCTATGGATAACATCGCATGGAAATGAATCGTTTGGAGCCAGAATTGATTAAGAAAGCATTCGAGGGATTTATCGATGCGAAGCGAATGAGAGATGTCCTGCAACAGCAGCTTCCTTCGTTTCCCAATGGCAGACGCGTCATTACAGGCTGTACGATTGGATACACCAAGTATAAAACATACAAAAACCCATCTTCTTATGGAAAATCGAACCTCTCCCTCTGTTACCATCTTCAGGTCACGGAGACATCGACCCAAACCTCGGGCGAACAGATCCTTTACCTCAAGGCTTACCTTGAAAACCGAAGCCGGGCGGTTTTTGAAAAGGAGCGACAAAAGTCCTATGTCACGCCCCGTTTCGGGGCGGCTGTTGCACACCTCCGTGAACTTGACGCGATTGTGTGGGCCTTTCCAAATGATCCGGTCCTGGCCCACTTGCCTCAATGCATCGACCCTGAAAAAGTGTCACGCCATTTTCCTTACGAACATCTGCCCGAGAGCCTCAACGCTCCCGGGGATCTTCAAACGGTGGACGTTGAAATCGTCCATTACCGCCCGGAAGTCCGCTGCACGAGCCGCTACACCTTGAAATGGGGGGTGCCCACGAAAGAAAAGAAAGTGACGCTTTTTGGAAAGACCTTCGCGGATGATCAAGGCAAGGCCCTGTATGAGCGTGCGCTAACGCTTTATCAGGAGACGCAGGAACAGGCGGAACATTTTTTAATCGCAAAACCGCTGGGGTATGACGCCGGACTCAAAATGCTCTGGCAGACCGGCCTGGAAGGCCGGGCCCTGGTCGATGCGCTGGATCAAACAAATTATCGGCCCCTGCTTCAGTCCGTGGCCACGGGGCTCGCGCGCTTTCATCAAAGCGCGCTGCTCAGTCCGATTCGGATCAGCATGAAAGATCAAGTGGCGGAGATTCAAAAAAAGATCGCCAAATTGACCCGCGCCTTTCCCCGATTGAGCGCTCCCCTGGAAGCGATTGAGAAAAAATTACGGGAGGATGCCGAACATTTAGCGGCGTTTTCGGAGTCCATTATTCATGCGGATTTTTCCGCGCAGCAGCTCCTGGTGTGCAAGGAGCGCATCGCCTGTTTTGATTTTGATGAATTCGCGATGGGCGATGCGGCTCAGGATGTCGCGAATTTTATCGTCGATTGTTATTTCCGAGATTTTGACCCGGAGTTTGTTCCGTTGATTACGGCGGCCTTTGTGCAGGCTTATGAAGCGGCATCGGGGGCTGCCATTCCAGGGGATCGCCTCAACTGGTACGTACGGCTGCTTTTTATCACCAAGGCCTACCGCTTTTATCTTCAACAGCGGCCTCAACTGGAAGCCGAGGTCAGCGCAATCGTTGCCCTGGCCTGTCAGGGTATCGGAGTGAATAAGGAAGTGCTTCGATGAAACATAGTACGGCGAAAACCTATGTGCTCACGATTGATGTGGAGATCGACGCGGGCCGAAAATGGAAGACCTCCAGCCCCGCAAGCTACGAGGGCGTCACGACCGGGATTAAAATTCTTCAAGCGCTTTGTGAACGATACGGCGTGAAACCGGTATACCTCATCAGTCCGGCGGTCATGGTGGATCGGGACTCTGTGGACTTTCTGAATGGTTTGAACCGGGCGCATTGCGAGCTGGGCGCGCATCTGCACGGTGAGTACATCGGGCCGAAAGCCAAATTTCCGGGGGAGGATTTTAGCGGCTGCGACCCGGTGGAGATGCAGTGCGAATACACAGAAGACCTTGAATTTAACAAACTCAAAAACCTCACGGAAAAGTTCACTGAGCTCTTTGGCTTTTCCCCGAAGTCCTTCCGCGCGGGCCGTTTCGGGGCACGGGGCTGGACGCTGGCCTGTCTCGAAAAACTGGGCTACACCCATGACACGAGCGTGACGCCATATCGGCAATGGCACGATATTGTGGACTTTACCCAGCCCGGGAGTCTTTCGCCCTATTATCCTTCGAAGGAAAATATCTGCGTCGCCGGAGACTCGAAAATTCTAGAAGTGCCGGTCTCGATCACGCCGGATGTGACCTGGCTTCGACCGTCGCCGCGCCGTTTTTCGGATTTTGAACAATGCAAAAAGGTCATCGACTGGTACGAAGCCCATGTGAGTCCGACAGTGCTTTGCAGCATGTTTCACAATGTGGAGCTGGTCCCGAATAAAAGCCCCTACTGCAGGACGGAAGCAGACTGCGCGGAAATGCTCGATAGAATTGAAAAAACCTTTCAGCTGCTGGTTGAGCGAAATTATGTTTTCAAAACGCTAAGCGACGTGACGGTGGACGGATAAATGGACAACGCATCGCAAACTCAAAAAATATTGGTGATTGTCGATAAGTACGGCTGGTCCTACGACACGATTGCGAAGGGACTTGTCGCCCACAACACCGATGAGCGTCTTTCATTCGACATTGTCTCCGTCAAAGCGGACCTGGACTATATCGAGCAGCATCACGCCCGCTACGACCTTGTTTTCGCCCTGGGCTGGACACTCGTGATTTCAAAAAAGAAAAAGGAGAATTACCGGCCGCTGCTCCCCTTTTTGGACCGTTCCAAGCTCATTACCGGCATCCATTCCCATCGGTCATGGGACGGCTATGCGTCGCTTCCCGATGTCAATCCCCCGCCCCCGGCGGTGCTCCTGGATCAACTTTCAGGGCTAAAAAGCATCAATATTATCAGCCGCAGACTCTATCGTATATTCAAGGACGCCGGGCTCAAAAATATCGTTTTGACGGAAAACGGCGTGGACACGGATCTCTTCGCGCCCACGTCTCCGGTGAACACGGATCGCAGGCTGCCGCTGGTTCTCGGTTTTTCCGGCAGCACCGATATCCCCAAACATGACCGATTGAAGGGGTTCTCTGAATTTATTCTGCCCTTGAATGATTTGCCGAATGTTGTCGTCAAGGCCTTGGGGGGAAGGGGCGACGGGCAGGTCAAACGGGAAGAAATGCCGAAACTGTACAATCAGATTGATCTTTATCTTTGCGCATCCACGTCCGAGGGGTTTTCTCAAAGCGTACTGGAGGCCTCCTCCTGCGGGCGGGGAGTGATTTCGACGAAGGTCGGCGGCTGTGAGGATTTAATCCAGGAACATCAAAACGGATTTTTTATTACACGCGATCTGACTAGCATTAAAAAGCGGATCAGGGCATTGGAAGCGGACCGCTTATGGGTCAAGCGTCTTGGCGAAAACAACCGAAAAATCGTGCTTGAACACTATGCGTGGAAGATTCGGGTCAAGGCCTGGCTGAACTTTATCGTCTCAAATCTTCAGGGGCGGATATGAAAACACGGGCGCTGCTGGTTGGCCATTTTTCGACTGTCGGAGACATCGAAAGCCTCGATCTTGTGCGGGGCTGGCTTGAAGAAATCGACGTGGACTACGATATTGCCCCATTCAAGGCCTCTGTGGGAAAACAAATGCGGGGCGTGGTGGACGCGAGCGAGGTTGACCCCGGCCGGTATCGTTGCCTGGTAATGATTTGCGGCCCGGTTTCCAGGGACATGCTGGAGAAGCTTGAGTTTGACCTTTCGCGCTTCCGGCACTGTGTGTGTATCGGTGTGAATTTGACGATGGTGACACCGCTTCACATCTGGAACCCCTTCGACGTCCTGCTTGAGCGGGATTCAGACCGACTCACGCGGCCGGATCTCACCTTCCTTGCCCAAACCGGAACCGTCCCGGTGGTTGGGCGCTGTCTGGTGCGCAAACAGACCACCTACCACGGACGGGAGCGGCATGATGAAGCGGCGCAGTGTTTCAACGATCTTATTCAAAGACACAATTTTGCGGTGCTTGATTTGGATACCCGGTGGTACCTCGAAAAAAACAGCCTCAAGTCCGCTGTTCATTTTTTGTCGGCCCTGAAGCGGGTTGATCTGTTGTTGACGAATCGGCTGCACGGCATGGTTTACGCCCTGAAAACCGGGGTGCCCGTGATTGCCATTGACGCCATTGAAGGCGGGGCAAAGGTTGCCGCGCAGGCAAAGGCCATCGGCTGGCCGCAGTGTATTTTGATTCAGGATGCGACACCCGCACGTCTCGACGCCGCCATTGCGTGGTGCCGTTCGCCACTGGGCCGGGAGGCGGCCCAGGCTTGTCAAAAGCGGGTGCTCCCGGTGCTCCGCGAGGTGAAACGGGATTTCATAAGCGCCTTTGAGAGCTCGCGCCTTGAACTCAGGGAGGGGAGATGACGATTATTTGTACGGCGAAAATCGCAAATACCTCCGTCGGTCATATTGACCACGCCATGTCCTATGTGAGCGGCTTCCAGCGGCTGGGTCATGAAGTCTACTTGATGGAGCAGGTGGGCCCGAATCGCTGCGTTGATTCAAATCAACAAAAAGTCCCTTTTGAAAAATGGAGCGGCACCGGCCATTTTGAAGCCGTGGCGAAGACCTACGGCGTTTGGCCGAGATGCTGTCTCATCTACAAGGACGGCAGGGCCACAGCCGGTATGCCGTTTTCGGAAGCGGTCAAGGCGGCCAGGCGCTGCGATTTGCTCATCTCCCGAAGCGGGAAAATTCATAAGGCCCCGGAGATTTTCACTCAAGCGCGCCGCCGTGCCTATTTTGATGGCAATCCGGGGAGTACCCAAGTCTCATTGCGTCAGGAAGGCGGCGGGTATGAAGCCCTGGATCAATATGAGCATTTATTTACCCTCGGACTTAATATCGGCCAGCCCTCGTGCGGCATTCCCGTCGAAAAACGGCAATGGCATCCATTGGTTCGCCCGGTCGTCCTTCCGATGTGGCCCGTTCAAAACCATAGTGAAAGCGGGCGCTTTACGACGATTTCAACCTGGAAAGGCCGGGCGACTCTGGAATGGCAAGGACAGTTTTCCGGCGAAAAATCAGATAATTGGCTCAAGTTTATTGAACTTCCCCAAAAAACCGGACATCCGTTTGAAATTGCGTTAAAGCTAAACCCGCTGGAACATCAGGCCGATATCGAGATGTTTGAGGCACAGGGCTGGCGTCTCACGAACCCCGGGAAGCTTCAGGATCTCAATGATTACCGGCAGTTTATCGGACAATCCCGCGCTGAATTCAGCGTGGCCCATAATCGGTATGTCCAGTTGTCCACGGGCTGGTTCAGCGATCGCAGCGCCCTTTATTTGGCCTCCGGCAAACCCGTATTGGTGCAGTCCACGGGTATTGAAGACCATCTTCCCACGGGAAAGGGCTTGCTGACTTTTAAAACGATGGAGGAGGCGATTGGCGGCATCGAAGAAATCAACCGGAATTATTCAGCCCACTGCAAGGCCGCACGGGAGATCGCCGAGACCTATTTTGATTCCGATAAAGTCCTTGCAAGGATATTAGAGCAAACCGGCGGAGGCGGGCGATGATTTCTGTGTTATACCTTTATGATGGCAAAAGGCCGCTTCAGTCGGAAAAGCGAGGCCGGGAGTTCAGATGACCAAAAAGAAAAAAGTCCTTTTTTACTGTCAGCACGTGCTCGGCATGGGGCATTTGATCCGAAGCCGGGAAATCGTCCATGCCTTGAAGGATTTTGAGGTCTGCTTTTTAAACGGGGGGGAGCTCATCCCCGGTTTTGAATTTTCTCCGGAGATTGAAGTCGTCAATCTCCCTCCCATCAAGTCGGACGCATCCTTCAAGGAAATCCGCTCGTCCGAAGGGTTTCAAAGCCTCGATGAGATTAAGGCGGCCAGAACAAAAAAAATCCTGGCGGAATACGCGCGTTTTCAGCCCGATGCAATCATTATAGAGCTCTTCCCTTTTGGCCGCCGCAAATTCGCCTTTGAATTGATCCCGCTTCTGACCCGTATCCGATTGGACGGCAGACATACGAAGGTGGTGTGCAGTCTGCGGGACATCCTCGTGAGTAAGCGGGATCAGGCTCGGCACGAGGATCAGGTGCTCAACACAATGAACCGTTATTTTGATCTCTTGCTCATTCACGCCGATCCTCAGTTCCAGCGCCTGGAAGAGACCTTTTCGAGAATGGGGGATCTTAAAACACCGGCAAAATACACCGGTTTTGTCGCGGAAGCCTGTTCGGAGGAAGCGATCGCGCCCTCTCAAAAGGATTCCGATTTGGATGATTTTCTGAATGAAAAACAGGAAAGGCCGCTGGTGCTCGCCAGCATCGGCGGTGGACGGGTGGGGATTGAATTACTGGAATGCGCCGTCGAAGCCAGCGCGCGGATCGAAAAAAGCGTCCCGCACCGGCTGCTCATCTTCGCGGGCCCCTATCTCCCCGAAGCCGATTTTGCGCGGCTGGAAGAGATGACCGCCGGGCAATCACATATTCGGCTCAGAAAATACACCACGCAATTTCTTTCTTTTATGAGGCAGGCGGATTTGTCCATTAGCATGGCGGGCTACAACACCTGTATGAATCTGCTGGTGACGGGCGTCAAGGCCCTGCTTCTGCCTTTTACAGGGAACCAAAACGAGGAGCAGACGATTCGGGCGAAAAAGTTAGAGGCCCTGGGGCTTGCCATGATGATCCCCTCCGAGGCCCTGAACCCGGTACTGCTCGCGGAAAAAATCACCACGGCGCTCCAAGCCTCGTCTGTTCCGACCCGCCTGGAAGTGAATGGCGCCGCGCAAACCGCAGTGTTTCTGAAGGAGATGCTGACAGCGGACGAAAGCCATCCCGCACGCAGAACAGCGGGTGGGTCGAATGGGCCAGGTTCAAGTTTGAAGACCCTGGAAGCAAGGCTTTGTTCGGGCCTGGACGCGCTTGCGCGGGAAAATAAAGCAATCCGAATGTTTTTAAGGGACGATGACGCGGACGACGATCTTGAAATGCTCCGCTCTCTCTTTGATGTCACCCTGAGCGCGAGTGTCCCGATCAACCTGGCCATCATTCCGGGGACGTTAAGCGACGCTGGCATCCAACTTCTGGATAACCACAAGCATCTCCACCCCGATCTTTTCGGTCTGAATCAGCATGGCTGGCGTCATCTCAACCACGAAAAAGAAGGCCGTAAATGCGAGTTCGGCCCGAGCCGGGGCTTTGATTCGCAATTTGAAGACATCTCCAGGGGAAAGGCCCTGCTTGAAAAAGTATTCAGGGATAAATTTTACCCCGCCTTCACCCCGCCCTGGAACCGATGCACGGAAGATACTTTTAAGGTGCTTCACCAACTCGGATTCAAGGTCTTTTCAAAAGACCGGGGCAAGATGCCCGTGACCGGCTACGTTTTTCAGGAAATCTCGACGACGCTCGATCTTTACCGGTGGAAGGGAAACCCGGCGATGAAAACGCCGGAGGAAATCGTCACAACACTGCTCACCCAAATGAGAACACTGGATCCCGTTGGACTCCTTCTCCATCACAAAGTCATGGGCGCTGATGAATTTTCTTTTTTGGATTTTTTGCTTCAAGCACTTCGGCGTTATCCGAATATAAGGTTTCATACCTTTGAAAGCCTGGCGCGGACGGGCACGCATTGAAGGAGAGCATCACATGGGTCAATTTAAGATCGGGATGATCGTCAGCGGCTTTCCCCGCCGCTCGGAAACTTTCGCCCTGCAAGAGCTTCTTGCCCTGGAGAAGCAGGGCCTGCTTGCGCGCGTGTTCGCGACAAAGGCGGGGGACGGCGCGCCGCCCCACCCGGATTGCCAACCCTTGCTCGAACGCGTCGAGCATCTTCCCCCCGGAAGCCCCGCGGAGCAGGCCAGGGTGGTGATCAAGCGTCTGAAGGACGATGACATTTTCGGCATTCATGGTTATTTCGCCCATATTCCGGCGGAGGTGGCATCCCTGGCGGCCAGGGCCCTGGGGGTACCCTATGGTTTCAGCACGCATGCCCTGGATGCGCGAAAGGTGTCCGCCGCAGTCTTAAAGGAGCGCGTTCAAAACGCGGCGTGTATCATTGCCTGTAATCATGACGTGGCGAGGGATCTGAGTCTGTTCGGCGGTGAGGTAACGCTCATGCCCCATGGGGTGGATATCGGGCGCTTCCACCCGGCCCCGCTTCCTGCCGGAAAACCCATCCGCCTTTTGTCCGTCGGCCGACTGGTTGAAAAGAAGGGCTTCAATGTGTTGATTCAGGCCCTGCGCCGGGTCTCCTCCCCTTTTCATCTTAAAATTATCGGAGAAGGTGTCGAACGGGAGCGGTTGACGCGGGAAATTCAAGACGCCAATCTTTCGGATTGCGTCACGCTCTGCGGCGGCATGACACACGCCGGGCTTCCCGCAGAGTACGAGAAAGCCCATATCGTCGTTGTGCCTTCTATCGTCGATCACAACGGGGATCGTGACGGCCTGCCGAATGTGGTGCTCGAAGCGATGGCCTCGGGGCGCCCTGTCATCGCCTGTGACGTGGGCGCCATCAGCAGCGCAGTGGTGCATCGCGAGACGGGGCTCCTTTTGCCTCCGGGTGATCCAGGAGCATTGTCGGATGCGCTTGAGTTGCTTTCCAAAAACCCCGCGCTTTGCAGAAGGCTCGGCCGAAATGCCCGAAAGCGGATCGAGCGGGATTTTGAACTTGATCATTGTACAGCGCGATTATCCCGTTTCCTGATCTCCGCCTATTCAGGCTGGCACAGCAACCTGAATCACGCAATGATCTGTTAAGGCGTCTGTTGGATAAAAAAATCTCCCCTTTCAAAAAAATTGTGGCCAGCCACCTGGCCGAGGACAAAGGCAGTCTCTTTCTCGCGGGCCTCTGTCTGCTGGGCTACACCGTCGCCGAGCTTCTTGCGCCGTGGCCGCTCAAGTTTATTTTTGATTATGTCTTGCTTGAGAAGGTCACGGCCATAAATCTTCCATTGATGGTACAGGAAGTGATTGAGGGCAATAAGACCCTGGCTGTGATTCTGCTGTGTGTCTTCATGCTTTTGATTGCGCTCAGCCGGGGAATGTTTTCTTATTTTCAGATTTTCCTCACCTCCCGTGTCGGGTTTCGCCTGGTCTACAAATTGCGGCGGGAGCTTTTTTCTCATCTGCAACTCTTGTCTCTTTCGTTTCACGCACGGACAAAATCCGGCGAGCTTTTGACGAAACTCACAAGTGACACAAAGATTATAAGAGGCGTGTTCTCGGATACCTTTCTGGAGTTTATCGCGCAGGTGATGGTCTTGATCGGCATGCTGATCGTCATGGCGCTCCTCAGTTGGAAGCTGACCCTGATTGCCATCGCGACTTTCCCCGTTCTGATTTACGCCTTGTCGTCGCTTTACAATGAATTAAAAAAATCCCAGAAGAAGCAGCGAAAGCGGGAAGGCATCGTGGCCTCGAAAATCAATGAACTCCTCCCGGCGATCTCGCTCGTGCAGTCCTTTGCGCGGGAACAATACGAGGCGGATCTTTTTGATGTGGACAGCACCCGCACGCTGAAACAATCGATCAAAGTGGCGAGGATGGTCGCGTCCACCGCACGGACGGTCCAAATCATCAAGGCCTTTGGCGTGTCCTCGACGGTGCTTTTTGGCGCCTTGCAGGCGGTCGAAGGGACGATGACACCGGGGGACGTTTTAATCTTCGTCACTTACATCAACGGCATGTACGGACCGATCCAGAAACTCGCCAAGCTTGCCGTACGGATTTCAAAGGCGATGACGAGCGCGGAAAGAATCTCGAAACTACTCGAAATCGAGCCGGCCATCCGCGACCGGGACGATGCGATCCAGGCAAAAAATATCAAGGGGGATATTGTTTTCCGGGAGGTCTCCTTTGCCTACGAGGGAGAAGAAGCGCTCTTTCAAAAACTCTCTTTTTCAATTGCGTCGGGGCAAAGGGTCGCGCTGGTGGGCGCATCGGGCGCGGGCAAATCGACGATTGCGAAATTGCTGCTGCGTCTTTATGACATTCAATCCGGCGGCATTTTAGTCGACGGGGTCGATATCCGGGATTATCAACGCGAATCGCTGCGTCAAGAGATTGGCATTGTGGCACAGGATCCCACTTTATTTGGGACAAGTATCAAGGAAAATATTCTTTACGGCAAACCGGATGCAACGGATGACGCGGTTTTAGAGGCGGCGAAATTGGCCCACGCCCATGAATTTATCGCCGCCCTGCCCGATGGCTACGAGACTGTCCTGGGCGAGCGGGGGAGTACGCTGTCGGGCGGACAGCGGCAGCGGATCGGCCTGGCCCGTGCGATTATCAAGCAGCCGCCGGT
>JBHHXB010000075.1:0-10909 GCA_046756825.1 Nitrospiria bacterium
AGATCCGTGAAAGGGAGGGTGAGCTCCCGTGTCGAAACCAGGTCTCCGGGGACTGCGAGCGCAATAAGCTCGCCCTTCTGAATTTGTCCCTCTGAAAGAAGGGTCGTGAGGGCTTCTATTTGACCTGTCGTCAACGGCGCGCCCGGGACTTCGTCGGATGCCGCTTTCGGCACGGCCATTTCAAAATGATCCATGCGCCGAAGCCCACGGAAACTTTTGGCCATCCGAACCCCCTTGATCGAGGCGGCGCCGATGTCCAGTCCGAGCAGTGTTTGCTTCATCCGATACTGATCCCTTTAAAACCCAAGACTCACGGCCTTTCCATTGATTGAAAGCTGGGGGGCGCGCGCCGATCCGCCGACCCGAATTTTTAAAGGCTCCTGTCCATTGTACCCCTGTATGAAAAGCCCCGCCATTTCTTTAAGCGAGCCCTTCGGCATGGCGCGGAGCGAGAGGGTGAGCAGGCTGTTGTCGGGCGGCGTGCGAAGCAGTATGGTGCCGCTTTCGCTTTCGAGGTCGGCCATCTCCCCCTTTGCCGAAAACTTTTCGATGACGGCCCGTCCTTCCCGCCAAAAAACACGGCCATTGATCGTTGTAAAACTGACTTCTCCAATCGGAAGTACAACACCGGCGAATTCCTTAAACCGGGCTTTTTCAATATTCAAGGCGACCTTGCCCGTTCCTTTCAAAACGTCCTGGTTGGTCCATTCGCCTTGACCTTCTAGGGAGAGCGTTCCCGAAAGTCCTGCCTCTTCGATGGTAAGCTGTGCCTTCTCTATTTTGAGGGAAACCTGAAGTTGTTCGTTTTTTTCGCGAAGCGTGAGTACGCCGGGCACGGGGCCCAAGAGAGTCGCAATCGTAAATCGAATGCGGCCTTCCTGCTTCAACAAGGCTGTGGTGAGTGAAAGCGCCGCGTCGATGGATTGAACATGAAGGTCGATCATGCCCGTCCCCCGCAGTCCTAAAACGCGTTTGGGGCACGTGCTTTGAACGCCGCGCCACGACACCCGGACTGGAAATCCGTGACGGCTTTCCTTCACCGTGACGCGGCAGCCGCTTGTTGCCTCGAGTTGCCGGAGCAGTTGTTCTTCAATCAGATCGAAGGGAAAGGTCATCAGCATAAAAAAGAGAAAGGTTGAAAACCCGAAGAGGGTATAGAGCGAAAGCCGGATCAGTTTGTCTTTTTGAATCTTCATTTATGAGCGCAGCCCGACCGGGATATCGACCCAGGTTTTAAAGCGCCGCGCGGCGCGGTTTTCCTGTTGCAGGATGAACTCGATTTCCACGGCAATGGGCGGTTTCTGCTTTTTTTCTTCGGCGTCCCAGGTGTCCACCCAGTCCCCGCCCGCTTTTTCAAGATAACGAAAACTCAGGCCTTCAATGGGGCCACCCAGTTCGTGAATGACGGTGCGGCCGTTGGAAAGCCGGGCCTCTTGAATCAACTCGTTTTCCAGTAAGGAGTATCGAACGACGGCTTCCTCGGATTCCGGGGCGTCCGCGCCGATGCCCCAATGGGAAACCGTGCTGAACTCAATCGCGTCATTGGGATAGGTCGTGTTCCCTTGCAATCGTTCGCCGTTTTCTCCTCTGAAGACAAGGGAATTTTTGCTGCTCAAAGGTCTGGGGCTTTCGGTTTTCGGGGCGATATAGACCATACTGAGGTCATTCGAAAGATAGTAAATGCCCAGCCGGGTCAAGCGGTAGCGGTCCGCGTCTTCCTCGGTTTGCCGACTGCCGCGATAGACGTTGTTGAATGTGCCGTAGATGACGATAAAGATGATCGACAAGATCCCAAGCGAGATCATAATTTCCAGAAGCGTGAACCCGTGTATCTCTGGTTTGAACCTGAAACCCGCGTTTTTTTTCCCAATGCACATCAATTTTCCCTGATCGTCGTATTCGGACGGCTGACATTGGCCTTGTTGTCAAACAGATAGGTGGTGACGCCAATCCGCTCTTCCCGTTCATTGTTCTTCCAGACGATTTCAAGCAGCAGCTCCCGCACCTGCTCGAAGGGGGTCTGAACCACGGTTTGACGCCAGGTGTACTGCGGCAGATCCTCTCCAAAATCCCCCTCCGCTTCACCGAGACTCGGAAAGCCGACGGTCGAAATTTCGGTGATTTTTTGCCGGGCCAAAATCGTCGCTTCAATAAGGTGACGGCTTTTCGCCGCAAGAGTAATGCCGTGATTGCGAAGCCCCAGCAGGACGACAAGGGAAATGGAAAGCACGGACAGCGCAACCATGATTTCAATGAGTGTAAAGCCCTTTTTTTTAAACCCGTTTCGGCCACCTGCAATGGCCCGAAAGATCGAACGATTAAAGCGTGCTGCGTTCATATTTATCCACATATTGATCGAATACCTTGACACGGCCGGTCAGTCCGTTGATCATCAGCGTCCAGATCCGCTCGCCATCTTTCAAGTGAATGGTCGTCTTTTCGACACCCAGGGGAAAAAACTCCGTGTAGGCCTCGCCGTCCATCACCTTGCCGTGGCGGGGCGTCACCACGTCTTCGAAGGAAAGGCCTTTCGGGAGTTTTTGATTGGACACCAATGCGCTGGAAAAGGGCACGAATTCCCGGCCCTGCAGCACCTTCACTGAATAGGCATCTGCCTCCAGGTCGTAGTGCAGCCGGTAGACTGCTTTCGTTGAGGCCGCTTCCTCGGCAAGATGCTGGATCAGACGCGTGAGGTGGCGCGTCGCGCCCTTTCCCTTATTCACGCCGAAGGCGGAGAGCTTCGGAAAAACCATGAGCGCCGTAATCCCTAAAATGGTGATAATGATGACCAGTTCAAGGAGCGTGAACCCGGCACTACGGCGGAGAACCCCGGTTTTAGTTGAGGTTCCAGCTTTCAACGTCGGCATCATCTCCTTCCCCGCCCGGTTCATTGTCGGCGCCGTACGAGACAAGGTCGTATTCGCCGTGCGAGCCGGGACTGACATAGGCGTAGGGGTTGCCCCAGGCGTCCTCCGGAATCTTCGACAGATAACCCTCCTCTTTCCAGTTTTTGGGAATGACCCCAATCGTCGGCAGCGTGACCAGGGCATCAAGGCCCTGCTCCGTGCTGGGATAGATGCCGTTGTCGAGCTTATAGAGCTGCAGCGCGCCTTCGATATTTTTAATCTGCGCCTTGGTCGAAACCCGCCGGGCCTGATCGGTGCGTCCCACCATTTTCGGGGCGACGAGCGCAATCAAAATCGCCAGAATCGTGACGACGACCATAATTTCGATTAACGTGAAGCCGTCCTCAGTGCCGCGCCGCTGTTTTGCTTCTTTCCTGTTTGTTGATTTCATGATCGTCCTCATTTCTATCCTACCATTTGACTAACTTCAAAAATCGGGAGCAGTATGGCCAGTACGATAAATAAAATGGCGAAGCCCATACCCAATATCATCAGAGGTCCCAAGAGGGAAGTCATGCCGGTCACGACGGTTTCGACCTCGTTGTCATAGGCCTCCGATACCTTTTGGAGCATATTTTCCAAATCGCCGCTTTTCTCCCCGATGCTGATCATGTGCGTCACCAGGGGCGGAAAAAGGCCGCTGCGTTTCAGCGGATCGGCGATGGCCTCCCCCTCGCGGATATTGCCGCGTGCCTCCTGTATGGTTTCTTCGAGTACCTTGTTTCCCACGACGTCCTGCACGATCTCAAGCGCCTTTAAAAGCTGCACGCCGCTGGCCAAGAGCGTGGCCAGGGTTTTGGTGAAACGGGAGATGGCGACCATTTTGACCACCCGGCCCATCAAGGGCAATTTTAGCGAAATCCGGTCGTATTTCTCGCGTCCTACGGGTGTGTCAATATGCCGTTTCAGAAAAAAGCATCCCACACCGATGATGATAAAAATAAGCCAGCCGTAACTTTGAATGAAGTCGCTGAGGGACAATAAAATAATCGTCGGCAGCGGGAGCGCCTGATTGAGATCATCAAAAATAGAGGTCACCTTCGGAACAACATAGGCGATCAAAAAGAGGAGGATCAAGAGGCTGACGACCATCATGAGGATGGGATAGGTCATCATCGAAAAAATTTTCCCGCGAAGCCGCACCTGATTTTCGAGATAATCCGCGAGCCGAAGCAGGATTTGATCGAGCGCGCCGCTGGCCTCGCCGGCCCGCACCATTTGACAATAAAGGATCGAAAAGGTTTTGGGGTGACGGCTCAGGGCATCGGCAAAGCCGCTGCCTTCTTTGACGCCCTCCCGCACATCGACCCAGATTTTCTTCGCCGCCTTGTTTTCCGTCTGTTCAATCAGCGCACTCAAGCCTTCCATAATGGAAAGCCCGGCCCCGAGCAGCGTGGACATCTGCCGGGTCGCCAGTGCCGTATCGGAGAGGGAGACACGTTGCCCGAATGAAAAGGCTTCCCTGGCCTGAACTGCGGCCACGGCCTTGGCCGACATGACTTCGGTCGGGAAAATCCCGTTTTGACGGAGTTTGGAGCGCGCCTGTTTGGGGTTGTCGGCGTCGATGACCCCGGCGGTGTTTTTGCCGCGAAGATCAAGCCCTCTGTATTCAAAGACCGCCATCGTTTACAGGTTTTCCTCCTGGGTGACGCGAATGACTTCCTCGGTCGTGGTGAATCCGGCGATGACCTGTTTTGCGCCGTCTTCGCGAAGACTGGCCATGCCGTGCGTCATGGCCTTGGCCTTGATTTGGGCGGAATCCACTTTCGAAAGAATCATGTTTCTGATTTCGTCGTCCACCAGCAGAATTTCGTAGATCCCCATCCGTCCCTTGAAACCGGTATTGAGACATTGATCACAGCCCGCGCCCTTGAAAAAGTCGTGTGTGGCATCCGGCGGAAGCCCCAGCTTTTTGTATTCCTCCGCCGTTGGCGTGTAGGGCGCACGGCAGTTCTGACAGATTCTCCGCACCAGGCGTTGGGCGATAATGGCGACGACCGAAGAGGCGACGAGAAAGGGCTCGATGCCCATGTCCAGAAGCCGCGTGACAGCACCCGCCGAGTCATTGGTGTGGAGCGTGGAAAACACCAGGTGTCCGGTCAGCGAAGCGTGTATGGCAATATTCGCCGTTTCGCCGTCGCGGATCTCCCCGATCATGATGACGTCGGGGTCCTGTCTCAGAATCGACCGGAGTCCGCTCGCGAAAGTGAGGTCGATTTTGGAATTGACCTGAATCTGTCCGATGCCCTGCAACTGGTACTCGACGGGATCTTCGATGGTGAGGATGTTTTTGTCGGGGGAATTGATGCGGCTGAGCGCGGAATAAAGGGTCGTGGTTTTGCCGCTGCCCGTCGGTCCGGTCACGAGAATAATGCCGTGGGCCATCTCGATGAGGTGTTCCACGGTTTTCAAGTCATTTTCCGAAAGCCCGATTTCGTTCAAGTTGAGCGATTCACTCGATTTTTCCAGAATACGCAAGACCAGACGCTCTCCGTGCGCGGTGGGGATGTCTGAGACACGAATGTCGATCTCCCGCCCGCCGATTCTCAGGCTGATACGCCCGTCCTGCGGCAGGCGTTTTTCGGCGATGTTCATGCCTGCCATGATTTTTACACGGGAAATCAGGGCCGATTGCAGGCGCTTGGGGGAGGTCAGAATATTATGAAGCACGCCATCCACGCGGAAACGGATTTGAACTTCGCGTTCAAAGGGCTCGAAGTGGATGTCGGAGGCACGCTGCTGGACGGCCTGAAAGAAAATGGAATTCACCAGGAGAATCATTGGCGCTTCGTCATCTGTGTCGAGCAAGTCCTCCGGTTCGGCCAGCTCCTCGGCGAGCGTACTTAAATTTTCACCCGAAAAGTCGGACATCGCATCCTCGGGCCGCTCCGTCGCCATTTCGTAGACCTGATGAATGCAGCGCATGATTTCATTGGAAGGGGTGATACACAGTTCAATGGGGGCCTTCAGCAAGAGATAAAAGTCATCCAGCGCGGTGAGATTCAAAGGCTTGGCCGTGGCGCAGAGAATGTGTTTACCTTCGCGCTTGATGGGCAGAAAGTGATGGCGCTTTGCAAAGGAGAGGGGGACTTTTTCGGTCAGCGCGGGGTCGATTTCACTGAGATTCAAATGCTCGGTATAGGGGATGTGCCACTGTTTCGAGAGGGCCTCCAGGAGGCGTTCCTCCTTGAGGTGTTTTTGGCGGACAAGAATGTCCCCGATGGTGCCGCCCTCCTCTTTTTGAAGCCGCAGGGCCTCAACGATCTGAGCCGGGGTGATGCTGCCTTGCTGAACAAAAATTTCGCCAATGCGCGGGCGTTTTTTGACAATCAAAAGAAACCCTCATCCATTCCGTTTCATTTCAAATCCCTGCTCATTCTTTGGGAAGGTCGATCATTTCGGTAAAGGCGGCGGATCGCCGTTCACGGTGATGTATCGGCATGGATTCTTTTTGAAAGAAGTTTGTTTCCTCGGACTTTCGCGCCTTGATCTCGGCCAATTCTTCCTCGTTCAAAATGACATGCGGGGTGAGAAAGATCATTAAATTCGTTTTTTCCATGCGGTCGGACTTAAAATGAAACAGCCAACCCAGGAGCGGAATGTCTCCCAACAGCGGCACTTTCCGATCAATGGTGATGAGGTTGTCCCGGATCAGCCCCCCGATCACGACCGTCTGTCCATCGGCGACGACTACCGTTGTGCTGGCCGAGCGTTTGTTCGTGGTTGGACCGAGGTTTTCACCCTCGGAAGTGACGACGGTTTCGACCACGGAGGAAATTTCCTGATAGACATCCAGTTGAACGCGGCGGTTGTCCAAGACATCGGGGGTCAGACGAAGGATAATCCCGACGTCT
This sequence comes from Nitrospiria bacterium, assembly GCA_046756825.1. Lineage (GTDB taxonomy): Bacteria > Nitrospirota > Nitrospiria > SBBL01 > JAADHI01 > JAADHI01. The sequence goes on from JBHHXB010000075.1 coordinate 6,761, forward strand.
TTCCGCTCGATGGTCGTTTGTGTGTTGCCGCCGCTGGTTTGGCTTTGCGCCCCGGGAAAGGGGACATTCTGCGCGACGACGATTTCGGCCTTTTGTTTGTCCGTGGTCAGAATTTGAGGGGTCGAGAGAATGTTGACATCGGAGGAGGATTTCAAGGCCCTTAAAATCAGTTGAATATTGGCCGGGCCGATCGTGACACCACTCGCCGCCGCCGCCGTTAAACTCGCGATATCGAGGCCGTTAATCCCTCCAAAAACACCCAGGGCGTCCTTTTCGCCAAAGATGTCCAGTGTTGCGCCGAAGGCCCCGCTGATATCCGTACCGATCTCTTTGAATTTATCCGCCGAAAGTTCCATGACGATGGCCTCGACATAGACCTGGCGGCGTTTTTGATCCAGCTTGGCGATCACGTCTTTCAGGATTTGATAATCGGCATCGGTCGCCGTGATAATGAGGGTGTTCGTTTCCTTGTCCGTGAGGATTTGAACCTGGTTTGAGAGCCCCCGCGTGTTCGCGGCCCCCTGTTTGCGGCGGCCGGCGGGCTTGGCGACCAGGCCCCGAAGCACCTTGGCCATTTCCTCCGCTTTCATGTTTTCCAGTTGATAGACGTGTACTCCGCGATCCGGCTCAACCTCCGCGAAGGGGCGGATGAGGTGGACATCGCCGCTTTCCACGACAGTCAGGCCCTTCAATTCCAGTACGGAGAGAAAGACCTCGTAAACACGGTCCACCGGGATTTTTCCCGGCGACAGGATGGAGACTTTCCCCCGGACTTTCTCGTCAATCACAAAGTTTTTTCCTGTGAGTTCACTGATGAGCTTGACGAGGACGGGGAGGTCCACGTCATTAAAATCAAGCGTGACTTCCTCTTGTTTTTTGTTGGAGGATTTTCCCGCTGCGTCCGACTGGACCGGAAACAGGGACAGCGCTGTAAAAAAAACGGCCCAAACAAGGGCGGTGGTCTTCAATCTCAACTCCATGCGGTTCTTATCGAATCTCGTAATTAAAGGTTTCTTTTTTATTGTTGCGAACCAAGTCGACGTTGATACGGCTTTCATCCTTGAGCTGTTCGATGACCTTCATAAAATTTTGCGGGCTTTTTACATCCACGCCGTTGATGCGGTGAAGGATGTCGCCGTTTTGAAGACCGATTTTTGCGTAAAGGCTGTTCTTTGCAATGGCGAAAATCCGAAAACCGTCCGGTTTGCCATCCTTGAAACTGGGGATGACCCTTGCTTTCGTAAGCAACTGTGGCAGATTTTTGAGGGCGTCGTCCAATTCGCGCCGGTCCAACACCCATTGCCCCTCCGAGACTTGCCGGATCGTGCTCCCGGCGCTTGCCGGGCTGCGGGCGGCGGCACGGGCGGGTGTTCGTCTCCTCGGTGTGTTCTTTTTCGGTTTATCCGAGACCTCCAGCGTTTCCCGTTTTCCACCGCGCAGCAGCACGATTTTATTACGATGGATTTCAACAATCCTGGGCCGGTTGTCTGCTGTTTTCCCGGTAAGAGCCCCGATTTTCTCCCCTTTGCGGTACAGCGTCTGCTTTTTTTCTTTCGGGTCTTTGATAATGGCGAAGGGACGTCCCTCGTTTGAGACCGCCGTCCCGATCAAGCTGAGGTTCAGCGGCGGCAACGATACGGGCTGCGCGGGCAAGGAGACCGGTGAGGCCGTTGTGTTGCTCGCCGACGCCGTCGTGCTCGCGGAATTAAAGATATTTTTTTGCACGATCACGCGGTAATCGGGCCGACCGTTTCTCACGGGTGTCCTGCTTTGGATCTGAGGGGCCGTCTGTTGGCCTTGGGTCGGATTCAATCGCGATTCAAGACGGGAGGCCAGGATCAGATTGGTCATATCCGCCATAAAGTAGGTGCCCGCCGCAATCATTGCCAGATGCAGGATGAAGTAAGAAGCCTGAAGCATGTTTTCCGCCGAGATCTTGTCCTGTTTTATGGATTACGCAAATGGGGTACGTCAACATCTTTTGTTGAAATCCCCGGCTGGAGATCACATCTGCCGCATTGACTATCCCGAAAAAGTGACTAAAGAGTGGGGAAACAATCCAACCACAGCATAACCTTAAGCCTCTCACCTGATTATAGATAGTTTATAGGTAATGTCAACCGGAGCGCATCAAGCAATTTATGAGGAAAGTCCGTATTAACGCTTGTTCTTAAAGCAATTTATGGCAAGGAAGTCTGGAAGCGATCCGGCCCGGACCACAATCATATTTTATTCAATTCGGGATAAGCAGGCCCACCGATCATCGCGGCCGGGGCCGCTCGCCAAGTTCCACCCGGAGGGTCATCTTCCTGCGTCCCCGCCAAAGGGTGAGCTTGATGCGGTCGCCCGGTTTTTTCGCCTTTAAAATTTCATGAAATTCCCGTGCGGTTTCAAAGGGGCTTCCGTCGATGGCCACGATGATATCGCCGCCGATGATAAAAATCGCATTGCCGATCTCGACCCTTCTGCTACCGCCCTTGATGCCGGCGCGGTGAGCCGGGCCGCCGCGCGAAATCCGGGCCACCATGGCCCCGCGCTCCACGGGAAGGGAGAGCACCTCCGCGACCTCCGGGATGAGGGTTTGTGTTTCAATCCCCAGCCAGGGATAGGCGACATATCCCTTCGTGAGCAGGTCATTTAAGATGTTTTTCGCCGTGTTGATGGGGACAGCGAAGCCGATGCCGACACTGCCGCCCGAGGGCGTGAAGATGGCCGTGTTGATACCGATCATGTTGCCCTCGGAATCAATCAGCGGTCCGCCGGAGTTGCCGGGATTGATGGCCGCGTCGATTTGAATGACCTCTTCCATTTCGAGCTCGTCGGTTTTAATCCTTTTTCGGATGGCGCTGACGATGCCGGTGGTCAAGGTTCGCTCCAGCCCGAAGGGATTGCCAATCGCCAAAACCTTCTGCCCCGTGCGGAGTTTGTCGGAGCGCCCCATCGGGATGACGGTCAAAAGACGCGGCGGCGCTTCAATCTGGATGACAGCCAGATCGGTGACTGCGTCCGAGCCGATGAGCTTCGCGGGCCACTTGCTCCCGTCAGAAAGCGTGACGATGAGGCGCTCCGAGCCTTTCACGACATGCGTGTTGGTTAAAATATGTCCTTGTTTGCTGATGATCGACCCCGACCCAGAGGCCTGTGAAGGGATGGGATTGAGGAAAAAGTCGTAGTTGACCGCGATATTCGTGATGTTGACGACGCTGGCGTTGACCTGCTCATAGATTTTAATGGTGTTTTCCTCGTCCGGCGTGAGGGCTTGCGCGGGACGAAGCAAGTAAAAGAAGAACAGGATAAAGAGGGCGATGTGTTTTAAAAAACCGGAATATCTGCTGATGGTATGGGGCAAGAATGTTCCTCTTGATGGCGTTTTGGCGTCTCACAAAAATACGCACCCCGATTTGAAAAATCAAGGAACCTCTGATGAAGTCCGGGTTGCCTTGTTTGAGCGACTTGGAATAGAATACGGCGTTCTAAACGCACTCGCCCAAGACATGCGCCTGTAGCTCAATCGGATAGAGCAACGGCCTTCTAAGCCGTAGGTTGCAGGTTCGATTCCTGCCAGGCGCACCATATTGACAGCTCAAGCGGGAACGTGTTAGAAAGCGCTTTCGTTTTTCAAGAAGAGCCGCTAGCTCAGTTGGTAGAGCATCGCCCTTTTAAGGCGAGTGTCCTCGGTTCGATCCCGAGGCGGCTCACTTTTTTTGATCTTGCTCACCTCATTATCAATTTCGTCTCAACAAAGAAGTCCCGGATAATTTTGTGTTGCGGAAATACAACACCCGCGATTTTTCAGGTGTCGTATTTCCGCAACACAAAGTAATTCCAGAACAAGCAGATCGACACCACCTTTGTAACTATTTGAAAAAATAGCATTTTTTTAAATTTCTCTTCCTTAGTTTTTGGCATATAAATTGCTTTACCCAAATATCGTTGTTCAAACACGGGGAGATCATGAAAGAAAAGACGATTCAAAACACTGTTTCCTGTAGCGGCGTCGGCCTGCACTCCGGCCGAGAAATTCACATGACCCTTCGACCGGCTGAAAAGGGAAGAGGCATTGTCTTTGTGCGGAAGGACATGGAAGGGACGGCGATTCCCGCCGATGCGGCACATGTCGTTCCGTCTTCGCTTGCAACAATCCTCGAA
>JBHHXB010000076.1:0-10809 GCA_046756825.1 Nitrospiria bacterium
TGATGGTTTTTGTGGTGGGGTTGACTGGACGCTTCAATCGAAACACAAACACTTCCCCAGAGAATCGCCGTAAAATAAAAAGCGACAAGAAAGAAGGTGAGGTTCTTTTTATCGGTGCGTTTTGTAATCATTGAAAATATGCGTTATCCACCTAAAAAATGCTGGCGTATTTTTATCATCATGGCCCTATTATCGCCAGCAACCATGCCTTCAAATGCCTACGCATGTGAATCATTGTTGAGCGTCTTCATTCTAATTAAGGCCTCTACGGAATCATTGAATATCCTGAGACAGCCCGGACTCAGCTTCGTGGCTTTCAGCTTGCCCTCATCGACCCACCGGTAGACCGTCCACTTGCTGATATTCAAGGTCTCCGCGACATCTTCGGGCCTCAGTAATTTCATTTTCATATACATTTCTCCCATTTGGACAATGTATTAAATCTGTGTCTCCGTCCTGTTTCACGGCATTCAAGACACGCTCGCCCCTTGAACGCGAACCGCAGTATAAAGGAGGGGATCACAAAAAATCGACACGATACCCGCACAACTGGAAAAATCGTTACCTTTCTGTAACCAGGCACGATGCTCGGTCTGCCCACCTCATCCGATGCGTGATATACTTATTTTCTAAATCACGACTTCCCGCCGGACAGATCTTCGTGGACAAACATCTTCACAAAACCCTGATTCAACGCCTGTTTTTAATCTGGCTTGTCCTGTCCATCATCATCGGCGCACTGGTTTTCTATCTTGAAATTGAAAAAATAGATCCCTTTGTCGAAAATCTTGCGGAAAAAGAATCCCGTACTTTTTCTTCCCGTCAGATCTCCACCTTTCTCAACAAATCCGCCGGACTCGATCAAGCGGACATTCAACACGATGTCGAAAAACGTCTGTCGGAAAGTCACTTCATTGTCGCGGAACTCTACAACCAGGAAAAGAAAAAGGTGATCGAGGTCGTCAAACCCGGTTACGCCGACGTTGAACACACCGTGGATGAAAAAGCACATGATCTCTATCTTTCGGATCTCACGCAACATAAAACCGTCTTGATCGATGGCCGTATCTATCTCCAAATTTTCACGCCGCTCAAGATGGATTCGGCCACAACCATTGGTTTCTTCGAGGGCATCTATGAGGTCGATGATGAGACCATGGGCAACATCACGGAGGAGATCAGTGTCTCGCTCCTGGAGGTACTCTTCGCCGTGCTCGCCACGACTGTCACGCTCTATCCCGTCATCATTTCGCTCAACAAACACCTGATTCGATTCACGAAGGATCTCATGCGTTCGAATATCTCCACGCTGAATGTGCTTGGGGGCGCCATCGCGAAACGCGACTGCGACACCCACGAGCATAATTTCCGCGTCACTCTCTACGCCATTCGTCTGGCCGAGGCGTCCGGGATGAAAACGGAGAAAATACGGGGGCTCATCAAGGGCGCGTTTTTGCACGATGTGGGGAAAATCGGTGTTTCGGATACGATTTTACTTAAACCCGGGCGGCTCACGGCGGAGGAGACCACCACCATGCAGTCCCACGTATTACACGGCGTCGATATCATCAAGGAAAACGAATGGCTGGTTGACGGAGTGGATGTCGTCCGGTGTCATCACGAGAAATTCGACGGCACAGGCTATCCGGCGGGACTCAAAGGGAAGGACATCCCCCTGGCCGCCAGGATCTTCATCATTTGTGATGTCTTCGACGCCCTCACATCAAAGCGGCCCTATAAAGACCCCATCCCCTTGGAACGCGCGCTCGCCATGCTGAAAGAAGAGCGCGGCACCCGCTTCGATCCCGGTCTGCTTGACAAATTCATCGCCGCCGCGCCGTCTTTTTATCGGGAAATCGCTATGACCGACGAAAAAACGCTGCACCGGATGTTGGACCGCTGCGTTTTAGGATATTTCTCGTCTTTGTAACAGAAACGCGCCTTCCCGCCCACATTTTTTAAACTCCGGACTTGCCAAGCTCCCGTCCTGGGCGTAGAATCCCCCATCCCGTTGGAACAGGTAAATAACAATGAAAAAAAGGAAAGGATACCACCCGCGATGAACCCACCTGCTCCGAGGGGGGTGCTGCTCGAAAGCCGCCTTCCGGGACTCAATCTTTTATTCCGGGGAAAAGTCCGTGATATTTACGACTTGGGCGAAACCCTGCTTTTTGTGGCGACCGACCGGATTTCGGCCTTTGACGTGGTTTTGCCGGAAGGGATTCCGGGAAAAGGCTATGTCCTCACCCAACTTTCCGTCTTTTGGTTTCGCTGGCTTTCCGAAATGGCGGATATGCCGGAAACCCACTTGGTCACCGCCGATTCCGATGAATTCCCCGCAGCCTGCAAACCCTACCGGGACGTTCTTTCGGGCCGGAGTCTGATTGTCAAGAAAACAACACCGCTTCCCGTGGAGTGCATCGTCCGTGGCTATCTCTCGGGGTCGGGCTGGAAGGAGTACGGTCAAAAAGGCGCGGTTTCCGGCCTTCCCCTGCCCACCGGCTTGCTTGAATCAGCCCGTCTGCCGGAACCCATTTTTACGCCTTCGACCAAGGCGGAGCAGGGCGATCACGACATGAATATCCCCTTTGAGGAGATGAGCCGCGAAATCGGGTCCGCGCTTTCCCGCGAAATCCGGGCGATAAGTCTTTCAATCTACAAAAAGGCGGCGGCATTCGCCCTGAAACGCGGCATCATCATCGCCGACACAAAAATGGAATTCGGACTGAACCCGGCAACAGGCCGCCCTCTCTTAATCGACGAGGTTTTAACACCGGATTCATCCCGGTTTTGGCCGCTCAAGGAATACGCCCCCGGAGCGGGGCAGCCGAGTTTCGACAAGCAGTATGTCCGTGACTACCTGCTTTCCATCCACTGGGCGGGTGGCGCGCCTCCTCCCCATCTCCCGGAGGAAGTCGTCAAACGTACCAGTGAACGCTATTTCGAGGCCTTAACACGTCTGACGGCGTCGATTTAAGGAACCTCTGAATCCGTCATGAGTAGTTTTTTCTTGACATTTTTTTGTTCACTCGACATACTGCTCTTTAATTTAGGTGTTCGAGTTTCAGAGTAAAGACGATGGCGTCTTCTCCAATGTGGAGAGACGCCATTTTTTTATCAGAAGGGATACTCTCCATGAAAGCAGGTGTCTTATTTTTCGTATTGCCTTAGCACAAATCAATAGTACCGTCGGGGATTTAAAAGGAAATCTCACCAAAATCACCGACGCGATCAAAGCCGCGAGAAAAAATCAGGTCGACTTGATCGCTTTTCCCGAAATGGCGCTCACCGGCTACCCTCCAGAAGACCTGCTCCTTAAACCCGCCTTTATCCAGGATAATTTACAGGCACTGGAAGAGATCGCACCCTTCGGGAAAGGCATGACCGTCGTCGTCGGCTTTGTGGATGGGGGGGACGTCCACATTGATCATCTTCGGGAAAATATTCTGTACAACGCCGCCGCCGTCATCCACAACGGCGCGCTGAAATTGATTTATCACAAAAAACATCTGCCTAATTACGGCGTGTTTGATGAAAACCGCTACTTTCATCCGGGGAAAACGCTGCCTGTTTTTTCGCGGGACGGCGTCCATATCGGTATCAACATCTGTGAAGATATTTGGCATGCGGGGCCGGTAAGCGCGCAGGCAGAAGCAGGGGCCGACCTCGTCGTCAATATCAACGCCTCCCCCTATCAGGCGGGCAAAAGCGCCTTAAGGGAAGAAATACTCTCAACACGCGCGAAGAACAACGGGGTTTCAATCGCCTATGTCAACATGGTGGGTGGACAGGATGAACTCGTCTTCGATGGCGGAAGCCTTGTTGTTGATGCAAAAGGAGAACTTCTGGCCCGCGCGGATCATTTTAAGGAAGCCTTGCTGACGGTGGATCTCGCCCATGCGCACCGCCCGGCTTCCGCGTCCAAACAGAAAGCGTCGTCCTCTTCGCCCGTCACAACAGTCAAAAAATGGGTGTTTTCAAACCGGAAAAAACGAGTCACACGAAAAGCACTGACACCGACGATTTCAAAACCCGCCTCGCCCCTTGAGGAAATCTATCAGGCCCTGGTTTTAGGCCTGGCGGACTACGTACGGAAAAACCGTTTCAAAAGGTGTGTCATCGCGATTTCAGGCGGTATCGACTCCGCGTTGACAGCGGCCATTGCCGTCGATGCCCTGGGAAAAGAAAATATCACCGGCGTGTTCATGCCCTCGCAATTCACATCCACGGAAAGCATTGAGGATGCTCAAAAACTTGCGAGAAATTTAGAGATAGACATGATCGCCCTGCCGATTGAAGCCACGCTTGAATCCTATCTCTCGCTGCTTTCCGAGGCCTTTAAAAACACCAGAGAGGATATCACCGAAGAGAATTTACAGGCGCGCATTCGAGGCAATATGATGATGGCGCTTTCAAATAAATTCGGCTGGCTAGTGCTCACAACAGGCAATAAAAGCGAAATGAGCGTGGGCTACGCCACTCTGTACGGGGACATGGCCGGGGGCTTCGCCGTTATCAAGGATTTGTGGAAAAACTCCGTGTATCAATTGGCCGAAATGCGAAATAAAAAAGGGAAGGCCGTCATTCCCCGCCGTACAATTAAACGTGCGCCCACAGCGGAATTGCGGCATGATCAACGCGATCAGGACACCCTGCCTCCGTATGACATCCTCGATCCCATTTTGAAGGCCTATGTGGAGGAAAACAGGCATCGTGAGGAAATTGTCGCGATGGGCTATGATGCGGCAGTCGTTTCAAAAATCGTCACACTCGTGGATTCATCTGAGTTCAAACGGAGGCAGGCCCCCGTGGGAATCAAGATTACTTCGAGAGCATTGGGGAAAGACCGGAGAATGCCGATCACCAACCGGTATCGCCGGACTTATCAGAAAGAGGGAAACAAGCAAGACACACACACCAACAGCAGGAGGGAGAACATAGCATGACACCAAAAGAAGTCCTTGAGTTCGCAAAGGCGAACAATGTCGAAATGGTCGATTTCAAGTTTGTCGATTTTCCGGGACAATGGCAGCACTTTGGAACGCCCATCAGCGAATTCACAGAAGCCACCTTTGAGGAAGGCTCCGGGTTTGACGGATCGAGCATCCGGGGATGGCAGGCGATCAACAACAGCGATATGCTGGCCGTGCCGGATCCGACCACGGCCATCATTGACCCGTTTTGCAAAACACCGACCTTGTCGGTCGTCTGTGATATTAAAGACCCGATTTCAAACGAGCCCTACGCGAGAGACCCGCGGCACATCGCCCAAAAGGCGGAAAATTATCTCAAGGCAACGGGCATCGGAGACACAGCCTACATGGGGCCGGAAGCGGAATTTTTTGTGTTTGACGAAGTCAGTTTTGATCAAAACGCGCAGTCCGGATATTACTTTGTCGATTCCGAAGAAGGGGCGTGGAACACCGGGAAGGAAGGCCCGAACCTGGGGCACAAACCCCGTCACAAGGAAGGCTATTTTCCCGTGCCGCCCGTGGACAGCATGGAGGATTTACGAACCGAAATCGTGATGGAAATGCAGAAAGCGGGCATTATCGTCGAAAAACAGCATCACGAAGTGGCAACGGCCGGGCAAGCCGAGATCGACATGCGCTTCGATTCGCTCGTCAAAATGGCGGACAAGTTGATGCTGTATAAATACATCACGAAAAATGTCGTGAAGCGAAACGGCAAAACCGCGACCTTCATGCCCAAGCCGGTCTTTGGTGACAACGGCTCCGGCATGCACACCCACCAGTCGATCTGGAAAGAAGGGAAACCCCTGTTCGCCGGTGACGAATACGCCGGCGTGAGCCAGACCTGTCTGTATTACATCGGCGGTATTTTAAAGCACGCCCATGCCATCGCGGCGCTGACAAACCCCACGACCAACTCCTACAAACGCCTGACTCCGGGCTTTGAAGCGCCGGTGAATCTGGCCTATTCCAGCCGGAACCGAAGCGCATCCATCCGGATTCCCATGTATTCGAACAACCCAAAGGCGAAACGGATCGAAATCCGCTTCCCGGACCCGACTTGCAATCCCTATATGGCTTTCAGCGCCATGTTGATGGCGGGTCTGGACGGGATCGAGAACAAAATCGATCCGGGTCCGGCCATGGAGAAAAACCTCTATGAACTGGAAGCCACGGAAGCCGCGAACCTCAAAATGATGCCGGCCAGCCTGGAAGAAGCCCTGAACGGTCTCGAAGCCGACTACAGCTTCCTTCTCAAGGGCGATGTTTTCACGGAAGACATCATTCAAAACTGGATTGCGTACAAAAGAGAAAACGAGGTCGATGCCCTGCGTGTCCGGCCTCACCCGTATGAGTTCCTCATGTACTATGACGTTTAAGTCCGATTTCCAAGACAGCAAGCGTTAGTCTTCCCACTGCCGGGGCGGGTTTTGAAACCCGCCCCGGCTTTTTTCTGAACCGTTTGACAGTATCGGACGTTTTCTTTATCATGACCTCATCACGGTCCGGTTTAAGCATTGAGAAGAAAAACATGAATTTTCAACGGGTTGAGCAAGCCATTTCCGATTTTAAGGCCGGGAAAATGGTCATTATGAATGATGATGAGGATCGTGAAAACGAAGGCGATCTCATCATCGCGGCGGAAAAAATCACGCCCGAAATTGTCAACTTTATGGCCATTCACGGCCGGGGTTTGATTTGTCTGACCTTGACCGAATCCCGGGCAAAACAGCTTCAACTCCCGCAAATGGCGCAGGAAAACACAGCCTCCTTCGGCACGGCGTTTACCGTCTCCATTGATGCGCGGGACGGAATTACCACAGGCATCTCCGCCGCAGACCGCGCCAAGACCATACAAGACGCCATCGCCACGGACGCCAAGCCCGAGCATTTAGTTCGGCCTGGTCACGTTTTTCCGATCACGGCACAGCGCGGCGGCGTATTGAAGCGCGCCGGACAAACGGAGGGATCGGTGGACTTGGCCCGGCTCGCCGGCCTGATTCCCGCGGGCGTCATCTGTGAAATCATGAACGATGACGGCACGATGATGCGCACGCCGGAGTTGATCGCCTTCGGAGAAAAACACGGCTTGAACCGCGTGACCGTGAAAGAACTTATCGCCTATCGCATGACACGGGAATCTCTCGTGCACCGGGCCTCGGAAGCCCTGCTTCCCACCGAGTACGGCGACTTTCGCGCCATCGCCTTTCAGAACGACATCGACGACGAATGCCATATCGCCCTGGTCAAGGGAGAAATCCGGCCGGATGAGCCCTCGCTGGTACGGGTGCACTCCGGTTGCGTCACCGGAGATATCTTCCGCTCCCATCGCTGTGACTGCGGTGATCAGCTTCACGCCGCCATGCGCCAGATTGATAAGGAAGGGAAGGGCATCCTGCTCTACCTCAATCAGGAAGGGCGCGGCATCGGACTGGTTAACAAACTCAAGGCCTATGACCTGCAGGACAAAGGCCGGGACACCGTGCAGGCCAATCTGGAACTGGGATTTAAAGATGATTTGAGGGATTACGGCATCGGCGCGCAGATTCTGGTGGACCTCGGCCTCCGCAAAATCCGCCTGATGACCAACAATCCCCGGAAAATCGTGGGCATCGACGGATACGGGCTTGAAGTCGTCGAGCGGATCGCCATTGAATCCGTACCGCATGAAAAAAACGTGGACTACCTTCGAACAAAGAAGAAAAAAATGGGGCACATGCTCAACCAGGTTTAGCGCATCCGCAGGCTTGTTCCGGGCGATTCAATCATGGAAATTCAAAAATGGGAAGGGCGTTTGGAGGGAGCGGGTCTGCGCGTGGGTCTCGTCGTGAGCCGCTTCAATCAGCCGATCACTGATGCCCTGCTGGAAGGCGCCCTCAAAGTGCTTGAAAAACAGGGTGTGCGTCCGGAGGACATTGAAATCGCCTCCGTCCCCGGGGCCTTTGAAATCCCCGGTGTCGCCAATCAGATGGGACAGCTTGAGCGCTTCGATGTCTTGATTTGCCTCGGAGCCGTGATTCAGGGGGAAACGCCGCACTTCGACTATATTTGTTCCGAAGTCAGCCGCGCCATCGGACAACTTTCTCTGGAACTGGGGATACCCGTTATTTTCGGGGTGTTGACGACATCCACCATCGAGCAGGCCATCGCCCGCTCCGGCCCTCAAAACAACAAAGGGGCGGAGGCCGCGCTCGCCGCGCTTGAGATGGCGAATCTTTATAACCATCTTAATTAAGAATGGACTGTTCAGGAAAATGATGTCATGGGTTTAAGACGTACCGCCAGGGAATGTGCGCTCCAGATTTTATTTCAGTCGGAGTTTAAAACAAGAAAAGAAACCCATGCCCTGATCCCGAATGCGGACATCGAGGAAAAAATGGTCGGCAGCGTGAAGTCCTTCGCAGATCAATTGGTGGAAGGCGTGAGGACGCATCAAGCGGAAATTGACGGCATCATCAAAAAATACACCGAGCATTGGTCGCCGGACCGAATGGCCCTTGTGGATCGCAATATCTTGCGGTTTGCTATTTTTGAGCTGCTTTATCTCGTCGAAATCCCCGCCAAAGTCACCATCAATGAGGCCATTGAAATCGCAAAATGCTATGGCAACGAAAACTCCGGGAGCTTTATCAACGGCATTTTGGACCGGGTTCAGACGGATGACCCCAAATCCGTCACCGCAAAAAAATCGCTGGAAGAGACAGCCTGAACCCGTGAGAGTCGATGTCTATTCAGGAAGTTTAAGCCGCCTCGCCACGGAAGCCCTCGTCGTCACCTGTTTTGAGGATATCCGCCCTCTTTGCGGCTTGGCCGGTGAAGTGGATTGGTTTTATCATGGTGTGTTTTCCCGTCTTATCCAGCAAAGCATCTTTCGAGGCGCATTGGGCCGCGCCGCCCTGATTCCAACAGAGGGAAAACTGGAAATCAACAAAACCGTGCTCATGGGACTGGGAAAATCGACGGCCTATGGCCCGGATCAATTCGATGCCGCCATTCAGCGCATCATCGAAACCCTTTCCGATTTAAATATACGAGCGGCTGCGGTTGAAATGGATCTATTGACCTCCTTTTCGCCCTCTCTTGAAACCACCCAGGAAGCCGCATCGCGTCTGTCCTGCCTGGGTGCGACACATGTCATGGCGTCCGGCCAACTGACCCTGGTCATGCGGGATGTTGAGCAGGCTAACAGACTTCGGCACAGCCTTCAAAGTGGAAACCGTTTAAATGCCTCCGTCAACTGATCACCTGTGGACGGAGGCATTTTTTACTATTTAAGAACAGAGGAAAAATGATCGAACGATATGCACACCCGGAGATGACGGCCATTTGGTCCGATCAAAAAAAATACGAAACCTGGCTGAAAGTCGAACTCTCGGCTTGTGAAGCCCTGGTCAAGGCAGGGGAAATGCCTCAGTCCGCCCTGGATACCATTCGGGAAAAAGCGGAGATCGACCCGGCCCGGATCGACGCGCTTGAGAAAGTGGTGAAACACGACGTTATCGCCTTTCTCACCTCAGTCACGGAGAAGGTCGGCGAAGCCGGGCGATTCATTCATTTAGGCATGACTTCTTCGGACGTCCTCGACACGGCCCTGGCCCTGCTGATCCGCGAAGCGGCGGATCGCCTCATCGAGGACCTCGAAAACCTGCTTGAGGCCTTAAAAACGCAGGCGCTCAAACACAAAAAAACCCTGATGATCGGCCGCTCGCACGGCATTCACGGCGAGCCCATCACCTTCGGTCTCAAATTGTGTCACTGGTATGAGGAAACCCGACGCAATCTGCAGCGACTGACCGAGGCAAAAAAGATTATTTCCGTGGGAAAAATTTCCGGCGCGATGGGGACCTATGCCCATATCTCCCCGGAAATCGAAGCCTATGTCTGCGAAAGCTTGGGATTAACCCCGGAACCCGTTTCCAGTCAAATCGTCCATCGCGACCGGCATGCGCAATTCATGCAGGCCCTCGCCCTCATCGCGTCCAGTCTGGAGCGCTTTTCCGTGGAAATCCGGCACTTGCAACGCACCGAAGTCGGCGAGGCGGAAGAACCCTTCGAGGCAGGACAAAAGGGATCCTCCGCCATGCCGCATAAGCGAAACCCGGTCAGCACCGAGAATATTTCCGGCCTTGCCCGAGTCATCCGCGCCCATGCCTCGGCGGCGCTTGAAAACATTCCGCTTTGGCACGAGCGGGACATCAGCCATTCATCCGTCGAACGCCTGATTCTGCCGGACAGCACGGTTTTGCTGGATTACATGTTGAAGCGCTTTACCAACATGATCCGCCGCATTGTCGTCTATCCGGAGCGCATGCGAAAAAACATGGAAATGACCGGCGGAACGCTCTATTCTCAAAAAATCCTGTTGCGCCTTATACAAAAAGGGATGATTCGGGAAACGGCCTACGAAGTCGTGCAAAAAACCGCAATGGAGATTTTTAAAAATGGCGGATCATTTCAAGCCGCAATTTCGGCCAACGCGTCGGTGGCGAAGCACCTGACTCCAAACGAAGTGGCGGCCTGCTTTGATCCCTGGCAATACCTCCAACAGCTGGATGTCAGTTACGAACGTGTTTTTGGAAAGGACGAGGAAAAATAATGAAGGCAAAAATTTATATTTCACTCAAAGAAGAGATTCTCGATCCCCAGGGAAAAACCATCGAACACGCCCTTTCCGTGCTGGGCTTCAATGATGTGACGGGCGTGCGTATCGGCAAATATCTTGAGGTATCCTTGAAGCCGGGCCCGCTTGAAAGCGTCAAAAAGTCAATCGAACACATGTGTGAAAAACTATTGGCAAACACGGTCATTGAAAGCTATCGTTATGAGATTGATGCTG
>JBHHXB010000077.1:0-10720 GCA_046756825.1 Nitrospiria bacterium
CGGTTTCAGGTTTCAAAACGTATGCAGGGGCATGCGCCATTATTTTATCATCATTTGTACTCATGGGATGTCCTAAAAAGGTGACGCCCGTGACGGGTTCGGAAGGCCTTGCGCAGGGAGAAGGTCAGTCCTCGGCGACTTCACCTCAGGGTGGTAGCGCGAAAAGCGGCGCGTCTCGAGGCGGGACGGATAAGCGGGCTGAGTCGGGTGTCCGAAGCGAGGATATGGGAACATCGAAGGGGCAGGAATCCGGCGGGCAGCCCCATGATCGGCATGCCTCGAAATCGGATAAGGGTTCAATGTCTTCGAAATCAGACAACGGGATGACCCCAAGGGGGAAATCGGGTGAACCGGGAATGCCGATGGACGGTAGTATGCCCTTGAAGTTTGCGAGTGATGTTTATTTTGATTTTGATATGTGGACGATCCGAAGCGACGCAAAGGATGCCTTAACCCGGAATGCGCGCTGGCTGGTCCAAAATCCCCATGTCAAAATTCAGATTGAAGGACATGGAGATGAGCGTGGCACCAATGAATATAATTTGGCTCTGGGAGAAAGGCGGGCAAGATCGACTAAAAGATATTTGACTAATTTAGGGGTTTCTCCCTCGCGGATTTCATTCATTAGTTATGGGGAAGAAAAAAACGTCTGTAATGAAAAAACGGAGTCATGTTTTCAGCGGAATCGCCGCGCGCACTTTGTCGCGAAGAAATAACAAACAGAATCCCCAGGCTGATATTCAGCGTGATCTAGGCCGGAGAGAATCCTTCTCGTATGTTTAAAACACCCGTCTGGCTCCTTTCTCTTTTATGTACGCTTCCGGCGTTGATATCGGCTTGCGGTTACACGCTTGAATTCAAGCGGGTAAAAGACCCCAAGAAAGAAGACCCCATCACGGTGATCCGCCGGGAGATACGGCAAATGAAGGCGGATCACCGTGTCGCGATTTTTGACCTTCAAAAAGAGCACGAATCCCGGATCGCGGCCCTGCAGTCTGACTTGACCCGATTAAAAAATGCGAATGAATCCCTCGGTCAGGCAGCGATTCAAATGAAGCGGGATCTTCAGGAGACACGCATCACGATGGGGAAAAAGAACGCGGAGGTCGATGACCGTTTCACCGAAGTCGAACTTCAGCGGCGTCAGATTCATGGGCGTATTGAAGAAGAGGCCAACCGCGCCAAAGAGACGTCCGAGCGATCCAGCAGCTTCATGCTTGGGGAGATTGAAGCACTCGGAAAAAGCCTCTCCGCACAAGAAGCAAAGCGAAAAAAAGCCGATAAGACCTTGACGGCGCTTGAGCAACGGCAGAGCAAAACGCAAAAGCTTTTGCAAGAGCAAATCGTATCGGCTCGGACCAGGAGTGCCGACCTTGAAAAAACAACCGGCCAACAAGAAGAGACCGTCCGGGTGGTTACTGAGCAGGTTTCTCGGCAGGGCAAATCTCTTGAAGCAATTTCGGCGCAGGTGACTGAATTGATTGAAAAAGTGGTCCCTTCGGTCAACGAACTCGCGACACGACTGGATGATTTGGAGTGGCAGGTCGATCAGTTTAAGGGCGAGGTGGATGTCCAGGGATTGAACAAGCGTTTGGATGCGTTGACCGAGTCGATTGATGTTCAGCGTCAATCGCTTGAGATGCTGGGCAATACCCTAACCTCACAAGTTGATAAACAGCAGGGCTTGCTTCGGCAGACAATACGTCGGGTGGATGATTTGGAGGCGACGCTTTCCTCTGAAACGCCTCATCAATGACGCTCGAATGAGGCCGGGTCAAAAAGGAGTGACCGTTCCAATTTCAAAAGAAACATAAACGGGATGTAAGGAGGTAGTGTCGTTATGACGAAAGGGTGGTTATCCTTTGTTGCGCTTGCAGTTTTTTTAACGGTTTTGCACGCGGGTTGTTCGAAAAAAACGGTGCCGGTCAGCGGGTCGGCGGGTTTGAGTGGCGAAAAATCGGAACAGCCCCTGGATGGGGGGCGTCCGCCGGTCTCCGAAGGCGTGGGGGAGCAGCCTCTTGATTTCCCGGCTTCGAATGATCAACGCCTCTTGGAGCAAAAGCGTGCCGAAAACGACAGGGCGATAGAAAGGAATAAGCGGCTCAAGGCTTTAGCCAATAAAGATTCCACCCCGGTCAAGGGCCTGGTCGATGTTTACTTTGATTTTGATCGCTCCGTGCTGCGCAAGGAATCCAAAAAGGCGCTTCAGGATAATGCGAGATATTTGATCCTGAACCAGCAAATCAAGGTACAGATTGAGGGACACACGGATGAACGGGGCAACAATGAATATAATCTTGCCCTGGGCGCACGCCGGGCGCGTGCGGTCAAACGGTTTTTAGAGGCTCTGGGGGTTGAGAAAAATCGGATAAGCATCATTAGTTTTGGCGAGGAAAAGCCGTTTTGCAGAAAAAGCCTTGAGGACTGCTGGAAGAAGAATCGGCGCGCGCATTTTAAGCCGCAGTCCTGAGGAGCCGACCATGATGGGATTGAAGACGCATGCTGTTTTAGCGAAGGGGATGGGACTTTTCCTGTTTGCTTCGGGGTGTGCCCTTCAGTCCAGCATGGTGGATATTGAAGATGAAAATGTGAGACTGAAGAAACACCAGCTTCAGCTCCAGAGAAGAATCGAACGGCTTGAAAGAGATCAAAAAAGCCCATCCCTGATTGTCAAAAATCAGCAAGCCCTTTCCGCGGAGCTGGTCGCGCAGCAGGGCGTGACCGAAGAGAAAGTCCGGACCTTTTCAGGTGAGGTGACTGAAGCCCGTCACCTGGTTTCAAAACTTGAAAACCGGCTGGATGCCGAGTCTTTTCGGACAAAGGGAGTCTTAAGCCGTCTGGATGTTCTGGAGCAACGCATCGTTGTCCTGGAAATGGCGCAGGCAGAAAAAGAGGACGCTTCAAAAGAGGAGGAGGGTGATGCATCCCGCCGGTTTTCTTCAACGAAGGGAGAAAAGACCTTTTTTGCGCCGCGGGATGCCTTTAATCTGGCCTATAACGATTACGTCAAGGGGAGCTACAACGTCGCGATCATTGCGTTTGACGCCTTTGTGAAGGAATATCCCACCTCTCGCCTGGTTCCCCAGGCCTACTACTGGAGTGGTGAAAGTCACTACGGGAAGGGAGACTACGCCTCGGCCATTGAATTTTTTAAAAAGGTCATTGATGAACACCCCAAGAGTGAGCGGGTCTCCAAATCCTTACTCAAGGTTGGTTTTTCATATCTTGAACTCAAGCAGCCCGGTGAGGGAAAACGTTATCTGGAAAAAGTAATTACACGGTTCCCCAATTCGAATGAAGCCGCCCTGGCCAGAGATGCGCTGGTCAGCTTGGGAAAAAAATCAAGGCCGTAAGTGCCGCGCGATCGCCGTTTTTGTCCAACACAGGCCGCAGCCTCATCCCGCTCTTTACAAACCCACGCCATTCGTGTGAAGTAAATTCATGGGAAAAATCAAGGTTCTCTCTACAGATCTTTCGAATAAAATTGCGGCGGGAGAAGTCGTTGAACGTCCGGCGTCCGTTGTCAAGGAATTGGTTGAAAACGCCATTGACGCAAACAGCCGCCGGATCTTTGTCTCCGTTTTAGAGGGGGGTACCCGCCTGATCCAGGTCGTTGATGATGGCGAGGGGCTGTCTCGGGACGAAGCGCCGCTGGCCTTTGAGCGTCACGCCACGAGCAAAATTACGGGAGAGGAAGACCTCAACGCCATCTTTACCTTGGGATTCCGGGGTGAGGCTCTGCCGAGTATTGCGTCGATTTCAAAAGTGACGCTGGTGAGCCGGCGTGAGTCCGACTCCGAAGGGACGGAAATGCAAATGGAGGGGGGCGTGGTGCAGTCCATCAAAACGGTAGGCTGCCCGCGCGGATCGACCTTTGAGGTCAGGGATCTTTTTTACAATGTCCCGGCGCGCCGGAAATTTCTGAAATCCCAGCAGACCGAAATGGGGCATATCAGCCGTGTTTTTTTTCAATTGGCCCTGGCGCACGAAAACATTCATTTTCGACTCACTCACGGCGGGCGGTTGATCCTGGACGCACCCGCCTGTGTATCGTTTCAGGAGCGGGCTTTTCAACTTCTGGGGGAGAAAGTCACCGCCGGCGCAATGGCGCTGTGCGACTCCGCTCCGATTCAAAAAGGGATGACCCTGAAAGCCCTCTTCTCCCGTCCCCCTTTGAAAAGAAATTTTAAAAAAGAGCAGTATCTCTATGTGAATCTTCGCCCGATCAAAAACGCCTTGTTGACCCATGCGGTTTACGATGCCTATCAGAGTTACTTGATGAAGGGCGAGGAGCCTTTTTTTCTGCTATTTCTGACGATTGACCCTGCGGCGGTCGATGTGAATGTGCATCCCGCCAAACTGGAAGTCCGTTTTCAAAACACCTCGCAGGTGCATCAAGCCGTCCGAAACGCCATTCGAAGCGCCTTGACCGAAGCCGGTGTCACGCCGTTTGAGAAAGCAAAACCGCCTGCAAAAGAGGGGGGTATGAAAGTCGGCGATGTTTCTGATTCTCCGGTAAAGCCCTCCTCGGAGGGCCACGCCTGGCTGGGATGGCCGGATCGGGCCTTGCCAAGAAAATGGGACGATCAGTTGAAAGACCGGAGAAGCACTTATCAGTCCAGGGGCGATGAAGCGGATGCCGTATTTGCATCGGATGAACACCCTGACTTGGGATTGACGGTGCGTGCTTCGGAAGACTTCCCCGGAAGAGCAACCCCGATGATCCGGCCTTTGGCACAGGTGTACGGGACCTTCCTTTTGGCGGAGATCGACGGAGAGCTGGCCATGGTGGATCAGCACACCGCGCATGAACGCATCCTGTATGAAGCTTTCCTGAAGGCATGGGAGCAACACCGCTTAAACGAGGAAGCGGGCTTGGAGATTCAACCCCTGCTCATCCCCCAGCAAATTGATCTTTCGATGGCGCAGAGCGCCGTGCTGAAGGAGCACATCGCGCTTTTGGAGGCCATCGGCTGCAAGATTGAATGTTTTGGAGAGACGACCTTCCTGGTTCGGGAGTGGCCCGCGCTGATTGCCAAAATGGATGTCGCCGCCTTTTTAAACGAGGTCACGGATGACTTGCTGGAAGTCGGGGCGACGGGGAAAATTGATGAACCGGTGCGAACGATCGTGGCCTCCATGGCCTGTCACGGTGCGGTGCGCGCGAATCAGTCGATGTCTCTGCCTGAGATGAAAGCCCTTCTTGAAACATATTTTGAACGCAACACCCCGCCGACCTGTCCACACGGACGCCCCATCGTTATTCGATATCCCCTGTTGGAACTGGAAAAGCAATTTCGAAGGAAGTGAGGCCGGGTGAATCACACCAATTCTCCCAAGCCTTGGCTGATCCTCGTCGGGCCGACCGCCGTGGGGAAGAGCGCCGTCGCGGAGCGATTGGCCGAGTGCTTTCAGACCGGCATCATCGTCGCCGATTCCCGTCAAGTGTACCAGCGCTTGGAAATCGGCACGGGCAAGCCGGATGCCGCCGCGAGAGCGCGGGTTCAACGTCACCTGATTGACTTTGTTCCGCCCGAGCAGGTGTTCTCCGCCGGGGCCTATAAAAAGGCGGCGGAAGCGGTGATCGCGCAGATGTCCCGAGCCGGAAAAAAGGTGTTGATCGAAGGCGGGACCGGGCTCTATCTGAAGGCCCTGCTCCATCCGCTTTGGGACGGGCCTCCGGCGGATTGGACCTACCGCGAAATGTTGCGGCAACGAGAGGAAGACGAAGGGGCGGGCACACTTTATCGCGAACTGGCCCGCGTCGATCCGCCTTTGAGTGAAGATCTTCACGTGAAAAACCTTCAGCGCATTATCCGCGCCCTTGAAGTCCATCATTTGACGGGACGCCGTCTTTCCGAAATCCACGCGGAAGACGCCGCCGCAAAGCAGGATCGCGACACGCCGCATAGAATGATTGGCCTGAGGCGTGGACGTGAAGACCTTTACCGCAGGATTGATCTCAGGGTCGAGCACTATATTGAGGCGGGTCTTGTTGCCGAGGTCGCCCGTTTGCTGGACTCGGGGCTTTCTGCGGATTTACCCGCGATGCGGGGGCTGGGCTATCGGCAGATGATCCCCTATCTTTCGGGGACGCAGTCGCTCGACGAGGCCGTTTCCATTCTAAAACGGGACACCCGGCGCTTTGCAAAACGGCAGATGACGTGGTTTCGCGCGGATCCGAATATACAGTGGGTGGATCTTTCGAAGGATGAGTCTGCGGAAGAGACGGCGGCGCGGATAATGCGCTTGAACAAAGGGTCGAGTGTGTTATAATCCTCGGCGGATTCTTACATCAACAACGGGGAGTTGCAGTGGCGCAGGCGCGGATCGGCATTATCGGAGGGAGCGGACTTTATCAAATGGAAGCCCTCAAGGAAGTCGAAACCATTGCCGTTGAAACGCCTTTTGGGCCGCCCTCCGGGGAATATATTCTGGGAAAGCTGGAAGGCGTGCCCGTTGCTTTTCTGTCCCGCCACGGTCAGCACCATTCTATTCTGCCTTCGGAAATTAATTACCGCGCCAATATTTTCGGGATGAAGAAACTGGGCGTGTCGCGCATCCTTTCCGTGAGCGCCGTCGGGAGCATGAAAGAGGAAATCGCCCCCGGCCATATTGTCATTCCCGACCAATTTTATGATTTGACCAAGGGCCGCAAAAGTACCTTTTTCGGCGGGGGCATCGTGGCGCATGTGAGCTTTGCCGACCCCGTTTGTCCCGAGCTTTCCGAGGCCGTATCCGGCATGACGGAAACCCTTGGCGGCGTGGCGCACCGGGGAGGCACTTATCTTTGCATGGAAGGCCCTCAGTTTTCGACCCGCGCGGAATCTGAAATCCATCGGGGCTGGGGTGTTTCAGTGATCGGTATGACGAATGCCACCGAGGCCAAACTGGCGCGCGAAGCCGAGATTTGCTATGTCACCATTGCGCTTTCAACGGATTATGACTGCTGGCATGTCTCCGAGGAGCATGTGACGGTCGAGATGATTTTGGAGGTGCTGCACGCCAACGTGGTTTTCTCGAAAAAATTATTGCAGGGGGTGATTCAAACGGTGGACGGCGCACGGGCGTGCCGTTGCGGTCAGGCCCTTAAAAACGCCATCGTCACGCCCGCATCGGCGATTTCCGACGATTTGAAGCAGACACTCAAACCTTTGATCGGGGAGTATGTCTCGTGAAGAACTGGGTTTTAATGTTCTGGGTTGTTTTGTCCTGTGGCTGCGCGACGCATTTCACCGTCCCATCCGCGAAGGCCCTGAAGCAGCCGATGCCGCCCTTTGATGAAAGCGTGAAAACGACGCTGTACTATCCCGGTTTTTCAAATGCCAGTGTGAATGAGGAGGGACTGGCGATTTTGGGTATCCTCAAAGGGGGACCGGAGGGGCTGCGTCAAAACGCCGCGTTCGAGCTTTTTCAGGGACTTCGCGTTTTTTTTCCGCATGCCCGCATCGTGCCTCGAAAGGATGTGATCCGCCGGGCGCGTGAATCAGGCCGCTTTGACGAATTAAGTGCCTTGCTGGAGGCTTACGAGACGCGGCGCGTTCTGGATCCCGCCGCGCTTGCGCGGTGGCGCGATATCGAAGGCGTGCGCTATTTCTTTGTCGCCCAGGTTCCTTTCAATGATAAGCACACGGCAGGAGACATGATGCAGTTGGGGGAAGACGGCGTCGCGGGAAAAGTGTACACCTTTTCCTCGGGGCCCTCTCCGATTTTACACACTGTTGAGAAAAAGATGGTGCTGGCCGGTGAGGTCTGGGATGCGGACTGCGGCAAGATCGTCTGGATGGGCGAGAGCCGTGCGGAAGTCTCCGAACCTGTTACACTTGAACGTGTCAGGGTTGAGGATTTGTTTATCGCGCTTGCGCGGAACCTGTTATCCGACATGGACAAAACGATGTGGGCCCAGGGTCAGGCGGGCGCTGCTTCCCCGGTCTCAACGGGCGGGTGCCCATAATATCAGGTATTATCGCGGTCTTTGAATTGGTGAGGGAGAGATGAGTTTACTGGTGGTCGGCTCGGTGGCCTTTGATTCTGTCAAGACGCCCTTCGGCGAAGTGGAAGAGGTGTTGGGTGGCTCGGCCACTTATTTTTCGACAGCGGCGAGTTACTTTACCGATGTGAGTCTGGTCGCGGTGGTCGGAGAGGATTTCCCGGAAGAACACCTCTCATTTTTAAAAGGCCGAGGGATCAACATCGACGGCTTGGAGCGAAGCGCGGGACGTACCTTTCGCTGGAAGGGAGAATATTCCTATCAGCTCAACGAAGCTAAAACCCTTGAGACAGAATTGAATGTGTTTCAGTCTTTTCATCCGAAGCTTCCTGCGTCCTACCGTGATGCCGCATTGGTTTTTCTGGCCAATATTGACCCGGAATTACAGGCCGATGTTTTGAAACAGGTCAAAAGTCCAAAGCTGGTGGCCTGTGACACGATGAATTTTTGGATTGAAGGCAAACGTGAGGCATTGGTCAAAACCCTCGCCTCCGTGGATATCCTGATTATCAATGACGGCGAGGCCCGGGAGTTGGCGGGCGAAGTCAACCTGGTGAAGGCGGCCAAAAAAATCCGCGCCTATGGACCGCGTATTTTGGTCGTGAAGCAGGGCGAATACGGCGCGCTGATGTTTAACGGCGAGGCGATTTTTTCGGCGCCGGCCTATCCTCTTGAAGACGTGTTTGATCCCACGGGAGCGGGGGATTCCTTTGCGGGGGGATTCATGGGGTATTTATCAAAATGCGAGACTCTGGATGACGCCGCCATCCGCCAGGCGGTGATCTATGGCAGCACGATGGCCTCGTTTAATGTGGAAGCCTTTAGCCTCGACCGGATGCGCTCGTTGAAAGAGGACGAAATCGCGTCGCGTTACGAGGCCTTTAAAGCCTTGACGGCCTTTGAAGATGTATCGAATCTGGAATCATGAATTGGAAAATTGTCATGTTATTCTTTGTGGTTCCATTGTTGGTCCATTGCGGAACCGGCGAATCGCGCATCAAACGGAAAAAGAATGCCGTCGCACACTACAAACTGGGGGTTGCCCACCTGATTGGTGATGTGCCGTCGCTGCAGAAAGCCTACATCGAGTTTCAAAAAACCATCCAGCTCGACCCGAAACACCGGGACGCCCATTACGCCCTGGGTCACATTTATTTTCAGCAGGAAAGCTATGAGGAAGCCACACAGTCTTTTCAGAAGGCGCTCTCGATAGACCCGGATTATTCCGAGGCCCATAACTATTTGGGCCGCGTGTATTCCCTGCAAGGCGCGTATGATCAGGCTGTTGCCTCCTATCGTAAAGCGCTTTCAAATTTACAATATGAAACCCCGGAAAAACCCTACTGGAATCTCGGTTTGATTTATGTGAAGCAACAAAAATATCAAGACGCCGTGAAGGAATTAAAAAATGCGCTCCGAGTGAATCCGAACCTGGTGTCGGTGCATCACTTGCTTGGCAATGTTTATTCCAAAATGGGGGATTCCGAAAAATCCATCGCGGCCTATCAGAGGGTGCTGCAAATTTCACCCAAGGACCTGAACGCCCACTATAACCTGGCCTGTCTCTACCAGAAGGAAGGGTCAGTGGCCTTGGCTGAAAGCACCTTTCAGCGAGTGATTGAACTCTCTCCTCAGCTTGAGAACGAAGCCGATTTAAGAAAGTGTTTGAATCCCGTTAAATAGCGAAACAGCGTCGTTATCCAATGGAAAATCTGGGAGAACATCTTAAAGAAAAACGGGAAGCCTTGAAAATTACGATTGATGAGTTGTCCGCCCAGACAAGGATTCCCGCGCGCTTCATAGAGGCAATTGAGGCCGATGAACTTGATCAACTTCCCAATCCGGTGACGGCAAAGGGTTTTTTAAGAAGCTATGCCGAGTGTGTCGGGGTGGAGGCCTCTGTCGTGGCTGAAACGCTGACCGAATACACGCCCGCCACTCAACCGGCGGTGGAAACGGAAAATCAGGATGAGATCTTATCCTACCTGCAGGTCAAAAAAACGATGCGGGTGCCGTTTCCGCGGCGGATAGTCCTTTCGGTTGGCGGCGTCATCGTTTTGTTGTTGGTCTTGGGTGGTCTGCTTTCAAATAATGGCAAGGAGGTCGCAATCTCTCCCTCGCTGCCGCTTTCGCCTGAAAACACGGCGCAAGCCCCGGTCTCTCCGGTCTTTCCCGAGTCCCCTGTTTTTTCAGAGAACGCCCAAAAGTCTGAACTAGCAGTACCGGCGAATGAAGATCCCGAAACCCCGGAAAAAGAGGCCCCGTCTCAGAACGTGTCTTTACAGGAAGGGCTGGGTGAACCTGAGAGTGGATTGAATACGAGCCCTGCGGCGTCTGATCATCCGCCGTCTGTGGTCTCGGAACCCGCGCAGGACACTGAAGCGGTGTCAACGCCCAAGGCGAACACCTTGTTTTTAGAGGCGACGGAGGCATCATGGGTTCAGGTGACGATTGATGATGGCGAAATCCGGGAGGCGCTCCTCCAGCCGGAGGACACCGTACAATGGGAGGCCGATAAGAAATTTTTATTAACCCTTGGCAACGCGGGGGGTGTTCGTGTAGAACTAAACGGCGAGGATCTCGGGTTATTGGGGGAGAGCGGCGAAGTGATTCACAAGGAAATACAGGGAGCGCAAAATTAAGCACACGATTTGTTATCAAGTCTGATATCCATTTCTTTTAGCCGACGTAGCTCAGTGGTAGAGCAGCTGATTCGTAATCAGCAGGTCG
>JBHHXB010000078.1:0-10629 GCA_046756825.1 Nitrospiria bacterium
CGTCCCTTGGGTTATGTCTTTCAGGAAACCAGTCTTTTTCCGCACCTCTCTGTCCGGGAAAACCTGAAATACGGTTTCAAACGTGTGCCCGCGCATACTCGGAAAATTTCATGGGAGCAAGCCGTGTCCTTGCTGGATGTGGATGTCCTGCTTGACCGGCATCCACACTCTCTTTCCGGGGGGGAACGTCAGCGGGCCGCCATTGCGCGGGCGTTGTTAACGAGTCCGCGTTTAATGTTGATGGATGAACCACTGGCCGCACTGGATGTGAAACGAAAGACAGAGATTCTCCCGTTTTTCGAGCGGATGCACGAGGCCCTGGGCATTCCCACGCTCTATGTGAGTCATGATACGAACGAAGTAGTCCGCTTGGCGGATCACATGGTTTTGCTGGATGCGGGAAAGGTACAGGCCAGCGGACCTATCCGTGAAATGCTGGGGCGCATGGACTTGCCGCTCATCCACGATCACGACGCGGGAAGTCTCATTGAGGCCGTTGTGACCGGCTACGACGCAGATTATTATCTCACGCGCCTTGCATTTTGCGGCGGCAATTTTTTTATTGCCCGCCAAAAATTACCTTTGGGAAAAAAGCTGCGGCTGCGTGTGCTGGCGCGCGATGTCAGCCTGACTTTGGAAAGGCAGTGCAGCACCAGCATTCTCAATGTCTTTCCCGTCATCGTCGAGGCTTCGGCCGATGAGGGTCGGGGGCAAACCATGGTGCGACTCGATGCGGGCGGAACCCCTTTGCTGGCGCGAATCACCCAAAAATCCGCCGATGCCCTTGACATCCGTCCCGGGAAAAAGATGTATGCCCAAGTCAAAAGCGCCGCCCTTTTGGAGTGAAGCCTTTGTCTTTACCGGCGATCTTCCCCTGATCGAGAAAGTCAAAGGATTGACCCTTTTGAGAAAAAGGGCTAAAACATTCCAAATCCGGGTTTGCGGATGGGTATGAGGATGATCACCCCGTGATAAAAATCGGAAAATGGAATCGGCTCCCCATCGTGAAAGAAGTGGATTTCGGGATTTACCTCGACGGCGGTGTATTGGGCGAAATTCTTTTGCCTGACCGTTATGCGCCCGATCTCTGCGAAGCAGGCGATATGCTCAATGTCTTTATTTATGCCGATTCGGAAGACCGCCTTATCGCCACAACCCAAAGCCCTTATGCCGTCGTTGGAGACTGCGCCTGCTTAAAAGTCGTCTCGGTTCACGCCGACATCGGCGCTTTCCTCGATTGGGGGCTGCCGAAAGATTTGCTGGTTCCTTTCAAAGAACAAAATCTCCGAATGAAAGCAGGTGAGCGCCACATCGTCTGTCTTTATGTGGACGACAGCCGCCGCATTGTGGCCTCGGCAAAACTGGATCGTTTTTTGACCCAAAAGCCAAACCCTTATCGACTGGGGCAGGCAGTCGATCTGTTGATTTGCAACGAGACAGATATGGGTTATCGAGCCATCATCAATAATACGTCCTGGGGGATGCTGTATTTCGATGGTGTCTTTACTCAGCTAAAGAAAGGGCAGCGGACGAAGGGGTATATTCAAAAAGTCCGCCCGGATCATAAAATTGATCTGTGTTTGCAAAAGCCAGGTTATGAAAAGGTCGAGGGAACGGCAAAAATGATTTTGCGTATTTTAAAATCGGAGGGTGGCTTTATCGCCCTTACCGATAAAAGCCCGCCCGAAGTCATTGCAAAAAAATTCAATGTGAGCAAGAAAACCTATAAAAAAGCCCTCGGCGCATTGTATAAAAAAAGATGGATCACGATTGAAACGACGGGAATTCGCTTGAATCGCAGAACTTCAAGTTGAACATGAACTATTGTTCTGGCAAAACACTAAACTGAAGTCCTGCAGATGACCAGCTTCGATCCTTATTTTGCGTTTCGTTTTATCCTGACACTCCTTTTTTTCGGCTTTATTCTGTATGATGTGATTGGGCTTGTAGTGTGGTATCGGACGTTGCCGCGATTTGCCCGTCGGGTGATTCTCTTAAAGCTCTTGCAACTTCGATCCCGGCCTTTAAGATTGGAACTCCTGGGCGTTTTGGTTTTATTCGCTGTTCAAGCGTGGTTGATGACGCTCCTTATTTTTTAAGGTTTTGAGTCATGGCATGGCGCCACTTTATATCTCAAGTCGCGAAGGTCTTGACCCCTTTGATGGCGGGAAAGGCGGTCGCCGAGGCGAAGAAAACGGTTCAGAAAAAAACCGATGAGTATATCGACAAAAAAAGCGAAGCCTTTGTCTCTCACGCCAAAACCGAGGCGGAGGAGTTCATGGCGAAGCAGATGATGCTGCTCGAAGCGAGGATTGACGAAAAAATTCTCGAAATTGAAAAAATGATCGACGAGCAAATTGAA
Organism: Nitrospiria bacterium; assembly: GCA_046756825.1. Lineage (GTDB taxonomy): Bacteria > Nitrospirota > Nitrospiria > SBBL01 > JAADHI01 > JAADHI01. The sequence continues at coordinate 2,363 of JBHHXB010000078.1, forward strand.
AAAGAGTTGCGAAACAAACTCAAGATTCTGATTTACACGCTTGCGGCCCTCATTTTGATGAGCCTCGTTTCCTTGGGCTATCTTTATTTGAAGCGGCGCTTCGGATTATAGCCGTGGGCGCTTCCCCCTTAAAAATCAAAGCATTGATCAAAGCGCTTGCGTCGGCGAAACCACCAGGTCTTTTCAATCCCTGGGCGCAGCACTCCGGGGACGATCTGTTTGCCGAAGCACACTTGCTTCGCCAAAGACGGCTTTTTCAGCACTGGTCCGCGCCCGAGCCCCGGTTGGTGTTGATCGGGGAGGCGGCGGGTTATCAGGGCTGCCGCTACAGCGGCATGCCTTTTACCTCTGAACGCCTTATTCTGGAAGGGAAGATTCCGAGGATCGAAGCCGGACTGGCCGTGCGGATCTCGTCCCGAAACCGTCCGTGGAGCGAACCCTCGGCGACAATTGTCTGGAATACCCTGGACGGGCTTGGCGTGGCTGAATCGACGGTTTTATTTAACGCCGTGCCCTGGCATCCCGAGGGCAAAAAAGGCCCGGCCTCAAACCGGACACCGACGGCGGCTGAAAAAGCGGTCGGCGCGCCGTATTTAAAACAATTCATTTCGCTTTTTCCAAATCTCCCCGTGGCCGCGCTGGGCAATATTGCGAGTGATACTTTGAGGGCTCTAAAAATCTCCCACACTAAAGTCCGGCATCCCGCCTATGGCGGCGCGGCGAAATTTCGAGAGGGTCTTGTCACGCTGATGAATCACCCGTCTCAAGGAAACGGAGTACAATGAAATTTGAAAAATATCACATTGCGGAGGCGATCAAACGGAATCTGGATCGCCTCGGGTTCAAGCGGACGACGGACATTCAATTTAAGGCCATCCCCTCGATTTTAAACGGCGAGGACGTCCTGGCCATCGCCCAGACGGGCACAGGTAAAACGGCGGCCTTTGCCATTCCCATCGTGCATAAAATCCACAGCGGCAAACACAGCAAACGCTCGTCCGGGATTCAGTGTCTTGTGCTGGTGCCGACGCATGAGCTGGCCTTGCAGGTTTGCGGCGTTTTTACAGCCCTTGCGAACCAGACGAAGGTGAAGGCGACGGCGATTTACGGCGGGGTGGCGCAGGATCCTCAAATTCAGAAATTACAGGCCGGAATAGATATTTTGATCGCCACGCCGGGGCGCATGTTTGACTTGATTCATCAGGGTTATTTGAGCGTGAAGGCGGTCGAAACCCTTGTCCTGGATGAAGCGGATCTGATGCTGGATCTCGGCTTTATCGCCGATATTCAATCTATTAAAAGGAAACTCACACAACAACATCAAACCCTGTTTTTTTCCGCGACCATCAACAAAGAAATCAAAAACCTGGCCTATTCCCAGGTCAAAAATTCGGCTATCCGCATTCAGATCTCGCCTGAAAACCTCGTCTCAAAAAACGTCACGCACTACGTCATGTTTGTCGAAATGGATGACAAACGCTTTTTTCTGGAACGCTTTATTTCCGATCATCCCGAAGATAAAACAATTGTCTTTGTCCGCACGCGGGTGCGGGCCGAGCGGGTCGCCAAGGCGATGACGCGGGTCGGCATCGAGACCTTCACGATTCACGGGGAAAAGGATCAACAGATGCGCTCGGAGGTGATGCGAAAATTCAGGGCCGGGACGTGTTATGTGCTGATCGCCACTGACATCACCGCGCGTGGCATTGATATTCCCGATGTCCGCTACGTGGTCAATTACGACCTGCCCGAACAGTCTGAAAACTACGTCCACCGAGTCGGACGAACGGGGCGGGGCTTTAATAAAGGCGAGGCCATTTCGTTTTGCAGCCGGGAGGAGAAACCCCGGCTTGAGGAAATTCAGCGGTTTCTAGATAAAAAGATCGAAGTCATTCAAGTCAGCAAGAAAGAATATGCCTACACCCTCGAGCACCCCAGAGCCGAAACCACGCTTCAGGAGCTGGTTCAGGAAATAAAAGACTGGGAAGACAACAAAAAAAAGAAAAAGCGTAAAGTAACTAAAAAAATGGGTAAATGATGACGGTGGGCCAATGCGTTTATTCATCCTTGTGGCACTTCTGGCAGAGATTGCCGGAGCCTCTCAGGAATTCCCCGCCCCCGACTGACGGGCCGTTGTGAGGATCGTGACAGGTGGAGCATTCGATTCCGGTTTGGCCGATGACTGGTCCGGCTTCGATGCCTCTGCCCGGTTGTTCCCGAAAGAGCCGAAGCCCGAAGATGGTGGGATCGGGTTCAAAATTGCCGGTGGCCGCATTGCCGTTCGTGACGCCGTTGTAGGTGCCGGCCTGCCCTTGATAGGGGTAGGGTAGGGCCAGCGGATGGTTGTTATGAGGATGGTCCATGCAGCCGTCCGACCGCGCCGCGCCCCCCTTCATTTTTGTGTCCAAGGTCAGCCCGCCAGTCCAGGCGCGTCCGTCGAACCATCCGATGTCGCCGACGGTGACGCTTCGGCTGTGACAGCCGAGGCAGATCTTGCTCGGGCCTCGGTAGTCGGGGGGAATGACCGGAAGGGGTGTCCCATACCTCGTCTCCGTTTGGCCGCACCAACGGAACGTGAGATTCGACAAGGTGTGATTTTGATTCAAAGTGGATTCGAGCGCCTGGTGCGGCGTGTGGCAAAAGGTGCAAAGCCCGGTGACGGCCCCGCCGCCGACCGGTATGCCGGAAAAATCGTGATCCGACCCAGCGAGCCCACTTCCCGGATTTTTCCCGAGCGCACCGGGCGAGCCCCCCAGAATTGCGAACAGGATCAAAAATATGCCGAAGACCGAAGCGCGCATGGTTTGGTCTCCTCCTTCAAAACCGACGGGTCAAGCGAAGATCCACCTGCGTATCGTTGATTTCACTTCCGTTCCGGCGCCGTGACTCGTACTGTGCGAATGCCACCAATTCAAGCTTTCCCCACGTGCATCGGCCCCGCAGTCCCACTGTGCGGATCGACTCATCCGGCGCGGCCGTATCTTTATAAGTTTGCCAACCGGCGAAAGGAGATAGTTCCCATCCCCCTTCCGGCCTCCAAGTCAAATGAATCCGGGCATTCACACGATTCGTCTCCCGGGGCGGAACACGGTAATCAGTTGAGGATTCAAGCATTTGAAGGTTGATCCGCCATTTCCCCGGCAAGCGGTAACCCGCCGCCTGGGAGAAATACCACGTTCGATAAGCCAGTCGGTCCGAATTATAACGCCGGTATTCATTCAGAGAAAAAAGCGTTCCCGCCTTTGGGTGATACCGAAACTGAAGCGCGACGGTTTCCCAAGTCACATCGTCCAGGTCCGCCGCATCGCCGCCGGACATGAGGCGCTGCAGCTGTGTTTCACGTTGATAGGAGGCCGAGACCCGGGAAAAGTCGAAGCCGATTCGCGCACTAAGGGTACGTGTTTCAAAACGGATCGGCGCGTGGCTGACAAATTGATAGCGCACCAGGAGACGGTCACCCGGGGCCACCCGCGTCGGGTCGGTTCCGATGATCTCGATGATCACTTTTTCGGCGGCGGGCGTGAGAACGTAATCGCTTCCCTCTGTCAATATTGTCCCCTTGTCCGGATTCAAGATAGAGAGACCGCCAAGGGTTGCGACCGGGAGGCTCAACTCGAAACGGAAGGGCAGCGCTGTCACCGCATGTTCCTCCGCCGTGGCCCGGCCGATTGCATCCCGATCCACCTGCTCGTAGCGCCCCGCCAGGCCGAGCGTCAAGCGCCCGTTCCACGGGATGCGTTTTCGGTAGTCGAAGGCAGGGCGGAGGCGGTAGCGCTTTTCCGCTCCGAGGGGAAAATCGGTGGCCACGACATCGCTGTCGAGCCGGCTGTTCAGGCTTTCGTAGAGTTGATGGCTGATATGGAGGAAACCGGTTGTCGCCGTGGTGGCGTTATCGGTTCCCCCGTTGTCATCCTTCAGTGTGTCCCGATCGACAATGATGCCGAAAGCGGTTTTCAGGTTGCGCGCCGGGGAGAAACTTACCCGTTCACTGCCGTAAAAGTTGGAAAAAGTGAGATCCGAGGGGCCCTGCCGCACGAAATAGCGGGCTGTGGTTGTTAGATGATTTTTCTTGCCCGCGCCGATCAAAAACCGATGGGACAGTCCGCCTTGCCGAAGCCGGTATCCGAAGTCCGGGTGAACGTGGTCGGTTACGGTTTCATGACGAAACTGGAGGTTTAGTGTGGCTCGCCGCCACTGCCTGCCTCCTTGATAGAAGAGTTTATCTCCGGTTCGTGCCCACCGGTTTACAAGACCCTCAAAAGCGGTTTCCTTGTCTATTTTTTCTCTCCGAAATGACAGGCTTGAGGGGAAAGGCCGCCAGTTGAATCTCAGGCCGCCTCCGGTGACACGATTTTCGACAACCGTTCTTGGGGCGAAGGCACGGCTTTCCGTTTGCTGATTCCGGTTGGCGAAGGTGGTGAGGCGTATTGGTTTTTTCTCGAAAAACGTGGCGGAGAGGTCGTATTCATAAAGCGCCCCGTCGCCGTCGAGGGCGATCCCGTCTTGCCGCAAATCCTCTTGTGAAAAACCGATGCCGCCTCCCAAACGAAAGCGGACAAGTTGGGGTGAGAGGGCGTATCCGAAAAAGCGGAGTTGAAGGCGTTCCTCCCAGCGCAGGCGCTCCAGGGATTGTTTTGGGGCGGATGTTCGCGATGCCTGATTTTCCCACTGTCCAGAAAGAGTCATTTGCGCGTCCCATCCCGTGATGCGTGCTGCGGTGACACCGACCATGCTGTTTTCTCCGAGACTCACGGTTACCAGCAATACCCCCAAACACAGGCGAAAAAACAGGACGTGTGGTGCCACATGTTCATCCGTCCCGTTTTGGCGCGGGCGGAGCCTGCGCGCTATGGCAGCGTTGACAGGTTTCAAAACCGATCCCCCAAGCTGTTTTCCCGTTGTGACAGATGTCGCAAGATCGCCCTTCACGCATCGCGGCCATGCTGACGGGGGTCGCGCCCCGTTTCAGTGCGAAAAGATCAGGGTGACAGACGTTGCAACGGTAGCGAATCCGGTGAAGCCAATGCGGAAAGACGGCGGGCGGAACATCCCGAACTGCTCCTGTTCTCTCAAACACGATCTCTCCGGCCTTCGTCGCTCTCCCCTTCTCCTCCGGCGGGTTTGCCTCCATGCCGGTGTGGCATCGGGCGCAATAGGCGTCGATCCCGAAGGCGACCGTCCCGTGGCAGACACCGCAATACTGACCCGCGTAAATCCTATCCATCGTGACCGCATTGGCCCCCTGTTCCATCTCGAAAATGCCGGTATGACACCCTTCGCAGGTGAACAGGCGGGTATGGGCGGTGTGGGAAAAGTGCGCGCCGAAACCGGGCAGACCGCTTGTCGCCATTTCCAGCTCCAGGGGAAAAACCTCCAGATCGGGCGTGGCGGGAGCGAGCCCGCTCCTCGGTTTGATGATGCCCATGTCCATCGCCTTAAGCCAGTCGATCTCTCCCTGTACATCTTTCGGCAGCATGGGGGCGATGTCTTCCCAGCGGGTGGTGTGTTCGGCGGGTAGGTTCTCTTCAATGAACTCCGGATGTTGTTGGTCAAGCTTTACCCCGGTTTCCGGAACGGCAGAGGCGGGCTTTTTGACGACCGTCGGGCGCGGTTGTTTCTGTTCTTGCTCCGCCGTGTCCTGTCCGGGGGCGGGCACGCCGTCGAAGAAAAAGGTCAACAGGCGGCGTTTTGTCTCAGGAGCGCAACTCGCCGTAAGCGGTAGAAAAAGTAATGCCAGAATGACGATTTTCCCAATTCGCCTCACCGATATTCCCCTTTGCGAACCCGATACGATGCGCCGGAGTGTTCCTTCGCGTTATTTGATATGGCACTTCGTGCAGATGTAGTTCGGCCCGTTTCCGCCGAGTTCACCCAGGAGAAAGTACTTGTCCTGCACTTTGCTTCCGTTGTGCGGATCATGACACGAAGAGCATTCGATGCCCGTGTTTCCAGAGACCGGTCCGTTTTCAATATTTCCGGCGGCATCGTTGAACAACTGAATGCCGGACGTTGTCGGATCAGGATTGAATTCGACGAGATCGACTGCGGAGCCGGTCGTCGTCCCGTTGTAGGTATTTCCCGCACCGAGATAGGGATAGGGGTGTGCCACGGGGTGATTGCCGTCGAGCATCCCTGATGGGGAAGCGATGTTGTCTTGCCCCGTGTCGAGCTTTTTTAAATCGAGGGCGGCGGCCCCGGTCCACGCGCTTCCGCTGAACCAGAGGATATCGCCGACGGCGACGCTGCCGTCATGACAGGCCAGGCAGAATTTGCTCGGCCCCGACCAGGACGGCGTGATCGAAGGAAGCGTCGTTCCCCCGATGGTGCTGGTCGCATCCGACCAGGAAAAGGTATTGGGGGAGAGCGAATGGTTCCAGAGGAGACGGGTTTGCGCCGCCTTGTGCGGTGTGTGACAGAATGTGCAGGTTCCCGTCACTTCGGCGCCCCCAGCCGAAGTTCCTGAAAAATCATGATCGCTGCCCGCGATCCCCGAGGCGGGCTGGGATGCGGCCGGGACCGGAAGCCACATCAGAATCAGTACCACATAGACCAAAATGCTTTGACGCATGTCGCACCTCCTTTCATTCCATCTTTCCGGTCGCACTCGCCTCGGCTTCGGCGGAGGGATGGGTGTTTGGATGCCGGATGTCGTCTGAATTAACCAGTTGGTAGACGGTGATTCGGGTATTCAACAGATCGGCGACGTAGATCTGGTTGTTTCGGTCGATCGCGATACCGGTTGGGTTCTTGAGGAGACCGGGATAGTTCCCCCGTCCGCCGAAGTAAAGCAGGACTTCGCCTTTTTGATTGAAAATCTGAACATTGCTCCAATTGGAATCCACCACATAAAGATGTCCGAAGCCATCCAGTGCGATCCCCTTCGGTTTGTCGAACATGCCAAAGGCGTTTCCGCGCTCCCCAATGGTTTTCAAATAAACGCCTTCCGGCGAGAATACATCGACCCGTGCGTTCATCGTGTTCGAGACATAGAGGTTGCCGAACCGGTCTAATGCCAGATAGGTCGGGAAATAAAGCTGCCCCGGCGCCTCTCCTTTTTCATTGCCGATTCCTCCGAGATAGCCCCCCGCCAGATCGAAGATTTTGACGGTGTGCGCCGCATGCCCCTTGCTTGCCGGGTCGGCGACATAGAGACGCCTCCGCCGCCGGTCGATGACGATGTCGGTTGGCCGGATCAGCGCCGGATGACGGATGGTTTTCGATCGATTCCCTGCGGCGTCCAGAATCTGGATCGTACCGGTACCCTGCTCCACGACATAAAGATTTTCCTCCCCATCCAGAGCGAGGCCGAACGGCCGGTTGAACGGACCGCGGTAGGTCACTTTTTTATGTTTAAGATCAAAAACAAAGACCTGAAACTGTCCGTAGTCCGAGATGTAGAGATGTGTTCCGTCATCCGAAACGGCCACGTCCATCGGCTGGAAAAGACGTTGTTGATGGGGCTCCTGCCCCGTGAGAAGTTCGAGAATACGTTCCTTCCAGGAGGCAGTGCGTCCCAGATCGGCGTCGCTTGTCAGGGTCTGGAGAAAGGCGATCCGGGTTTTTAAGGGTGGTTCCGGCCATTTGAGTGGGGTCAGGTCCTGCTTTGGCGGGGAGGCGCAGGCATGAAGGAGGACACCGAAAAAGAAGAAGATGAGCGCTGCTTTTTTGTTGACTGGAGACACCTTGTTTTCCCTCCCTCCCGCTCGCTGGTGTGTGTTTAGAGGCGGATCCATTTGGCTAGTGTGCCGATCTCGATTAAAAGAATAGTATTTCTCCTTAAGTTTATGGCCTTTACCCTATCCTTATTTAAATTTTATCACATATAAATTGATATCCTGACGTGATCTAAAGACTGCGATTCGCGAAAAATTTAATTACTTCCGGTCTTCGTTCGGTGTGGGGCGGAAGGCCCCGGGCCTTTAGTCATGTCAGCGAGACCTACACATCGAAATTAAATTATGATAGGATTCGGCGTCATGCATCACCTTGTTCGCGTCTTCGTTTTTGTTTTCTTGTTTGCCGCGCCCCTGCTCCTTTTTTTCAACAGGGCGTTTGGCGAAATCGCCTCACAAAAAAGGGCGGACCCGTTTTCGCGCGAGGAATGCCGCTACTGCCACAAGGGACCTCAGGGTCATCAAATCGACGACACTAAAGGGCCGTGGTGTGTGCCGTGCCATACGACGCACAACGTGGGAACGACACTGGGTTTGGACACCTTTTTGAAACAAACCGAACGGATGGCAGACACCGGGGGAGATGCGTCCGAA
>JBHHXB010000079.1:0-10618 GCA_046756825.1 Nitrospiria bacterium
GCCTTGCTGGGCGAAAAAATAGCTCCAGCAGAGCCCATTGGGTTTGTGTTAACAGACCCTAGCTTGATCAATGAAGGAGGAACCTCGCTTTGCCGATTTACGAATATGAATGTGAACAGTGCAGCAAACGGACGGAACTTTTGCAGAAAGTATCCGATGCGCCGCTTGCCGCCTGTCCGGACTGTCAAGGTCACGTCCGGAAAGTGGTCTCTCCCCCTGGCCTTCATTTTAAAGGCAGCGGCTGGTATGTGACCGACTACGCGAAAAAAAACGGGGAGCAGGCCTCTAAAACAGACGATAAAAAACCCGAAAAAAAAGAAACACCCCCAAAAGCACCCAGCAGCCCAAAACCGGCATCGGGATCCGCGGATTAGATATACGGGCCGCCGCGGCTCGTGATCCTCACAAAAGAAGTCGTCATTGTTTGGAGCGTGTATGGCCATCCAGAACATTGCGGTCTCCGCGCTCCATCAAAAGCTGAAAAAAGGAGAACAGGTGGCGTTGATAGACGTTGTCAGCCCCGCTGGTTTTGCTGCAAGTCATGTGGCGGGAGCGCTCAATTTTCCTTTGAAAACACTCGACCCCGCTGCCGTCATGCGTTTTCGCGGGGATGCGTCATCCACCCCGCTGTATATTATTTGCCAGATTGGGATCAGCAGCAGGGCCGCCTGTGAGCAGTTTATCGCGGCCGGGTTTGATAACGTCATCAACGTTGAGGGAGGAAAAACCGCCTGGGAAAAAGCCGGGCTCCCACTGCTACGGCACCCAAAGCCCGTATTGGCTGAACCCCGTTTTCGTCTGTTGTGTGCCGCCGCCGTGCTTTTCGGGGTCTTATTCGCCGTGCTCGCGCATCCCGTTTTTCTCATACTGCCCTTGACCGCCGGGGGCTTCCTCTTTTTCTCAGGAATTTCACGTCGATAAGCCCTTGTTCTTCAAACATAAATTGGAAGAATCGGGGTGTGTGAACCAGCCGGGTTTTGTTGACTCTCCACAGGCAAAATGATAGATTGGGGCCACTTTTATGCTGCCCATCAAAATGCTCCGGGACGATCTGGAGAACATAAAAAAAGGGCTCGCCCTCAGAAACACCGACCTTTCTTTCGATCAATGGACCGAAGCCGACCGACGGCAGCGGCAGCTCAAAAAAGAGGTTGAAACACTCAAATTCAGACGCAATCAAGCCTCGCAGGAAATCCCCAAACTGAAGAAGGCAAAACAACCCGTCGATGCCCTGATCAATGAAATGAAAAGCGTTTCGAAGCATATTTCGGAATACGAGGCCGAACTCAAAAAAATCGAAAGCGAGCACGAGGATTTTCTACTTCGGATTCCCAACCTGCCGCATCCCAGCGTGCCCGTCGGGAAAAGCGATGCAGACAACGCCGAAATCCGCCGCTGGGGGACACAACCCGTGTTTTCCTTTGAGGCCAAGGGCCATCTCGAACTTGGAGAAAGCCTCGGCATCCTTGATTTTGAGCGGGGGGCCAAAATCGCGGGCACACGCTTTGTGCTATATCGCGGCTTGGGCGCGCAATTGGAGCGCGCCCTGATCAATTTCATGCTGGACATACACACGAAAGCAGGCCGTTACAAGGAAATGTTGCCGCCCTTCATCGTCAATCGCGACAGCATGACGGGCACGGGTCAGTTGCCAAAATTTGAGGACGACCTCTTTCAGCTTAAAAACAACGACTACCTCCTCATCCCGACGGGAGAGGTGCCTTTGACCAATATTCACGCGAATGAAATCCTCGCCGAATCCGACCTGCCCCTTTCCTACACCGCCCACACACCCTGCTTTCGGCGGGAGGCGGGATCCTACGGACAGGACACGCGCGGCCTCATCCGGCAGCATCAGTTTAATAAAGTCGAACTCGTCAAATTCTGTGTGCCCGAAACCTCTTATGCCTTGCTGGAAGAACTCGTGGGTGATGCGGAAAACGTGCTTCAGAAACTCAGGCTGCCCTACCGCGTCGTCTCTCTTTGCACCGGAGATTTAGGCTTTAGCGCGGCGAAAACCTATGATATCGAGGTATGGGTCCCGTCGCAGCAGAAATACCGGGAAATTTCTTCCTGCAGCAATTTTGAGGATTTTCAGGCCCGCCGCGCCAAAATCCGCTATCGGACGGAAGCGGGGAAGGTCGCACATCCGCACACCTTGAATGGCTCGGGTCTCGCCGTTGGACGGACCGTTGTGGCGATTCTGGAAAACATGCAGCAAGCGGACGGGACGGTCGTCATTCCAGAAGCCTTGCGGCCCTACATGGGGGGGCTTGAAAAAATCTCATAGATTCACCGAAACAATCCAGGGAGAGGTGGCTGAGCGGTCGAAAGCGGCGGTCTTGAAAACCGTTGAACTGAAAGGTTCCCAGGGTTCGAATCCCTGCCTCTCCGCCAGCTTAAGTCCAGAAAGTGTTTTAGGTTTTGACGCCTCTGCTCTGATGAATCAGGATATCTTTCGTTGTCTCTAAAGCCGAAACATCATTTGTTTCTTGCCATTGATCAAGATGGGCATGCAAAACCGCCCGGTGCTTTCCGAAGGGTGTTGCAGCATCCAAACGGAGACGCCTCGGACGTAAAGCGGTCAGGAAACGTCAGTAGTCCCGCATAACAAAAGAAGCCGAAATCGAACAAAACCTGATCGCCAGCCTTAAAGATCTCAAATACACCTATGGCGAAGATACCCGTTTCTGTATCCCTCCCATTTTAATGAGGTTCATCATGCAGAAAATAACTCCTTAATTTCGATCACCGAGGTCCAATCCTTGGGGGCCACTTCTCCAAACCCGATCCGCCTAATAGAAAATCGAAGTCTTTCTTCGTCAGGGTTTTCCCTGGGCCTGTCTGTTCCGCCCCACCCATGACGGCTTCGTACAATGCGGTTTTTTTCTTCTTAAGCAGCATCATTTTTTCCTCGATGGTATGCCGCATTAAAATCCGCGTGATGGAGACATTCCGGGTCTGTCCGATGCGGTGCGCCCGGTCCGAGGCCTGATTTTCAACTGCCGGGTTCCACCAGGGATCGAGGTGAAAAACATAGGAGGCCTTGGTGAGATTCAAGCCCTGGCCTCCGGCTTTTAAGCTGAGTAAAAAGACAGCGGGCGTTTTGGCGTCCTGAAAGGACTTGACGAGGGTCTTTCGTTTCTGTGTCGGAGTGGATCCGTCCAAACGGTAAAACGGGAGCTTTGTGGCCTTGAGGTCGGTTTCAAAAAGATCCAGCCCGCTTGTAAATTGCGAAAAAACGAGCGCGCTGTGACCTTCCTCATAAAGGGCTTCGAGTTGTTCAACGAGAAAGGTCATTTTGGGCGAGTGCCCTTTTTCGCCCTTTAAATCGGGCGCGATCAGCCGTGGGGAAACACACAATTGCCGCAGTTTCATGATGGCGGTCAGGGCGATGATTCTGGCTTGTCCCGATGTTTTATCCCGATAGGCCGTGTCGATTTGAGAGGAAATCAGGGCGACTGTTTGCTGATAAAGCGATTTTTGTTTTTCCGTCAAGTCAAGATAGAGATCCGTCTCCACTTTTTCGGGAAGATCCCTCAAGACCGCGCCCTTCATTCTTCTTAAGACAAAGGGCCGTGTCCGTCCAATCAAGACCTGCAGCATGGGCGAGTCCTCAAGTTTGATTTGGGATTTAAACAGGTCGTAGTCCTCAAGCAGACCGGGGAGGGCGAGGTCGATCAGAGAGTAATATTCCCCCAAGTGATTTTCCAGGGGCGTTCCGGTCATGACCAGTTTAAACAGGCCCTGAAGCTGCCGAACCGCTCCGGTGGTATCTGCATAGATATTTTTGACGGCCTGCGCCTCATCAAAAATAATGACATGAAAGCGTGTGTCTTTTAATCGCTCGATATCGCGGCGCACGAGGGCATAGGTGGTGAGCACGACATCATAACCCTCGAATTTCGCTGTTCTGTTTTTTCCAGCATACTGATAGAGCTTAAGTTTCGGATAAAAGCGTTGAAGCTCCTGCTCCCAATTAAACAAGAGCGTCGGAGGCACAACAATGAGGTGCGGATATTTTTGCCGCGTTACTACAGGAATGATTTTTTCCTGGACGGCCGCCAGGAGCGCGATGGACTGCAGTGTTTTTCCCAAGCCCATGTCATCGGCCAAAATCGCGCCGAAACGATGTTGATAGAGAAACGCCAGCCAGTCGAGCCCCTCTTTCTGATAGGGCCTGAGTTTGGCAATTAGATTTCTCGGTGTCGTGATCGATTCGATTTTTTCGAGCTGGGTGAGATGTCTGATGAGGCGCTCGTCTTCCTCCGGCAGCTTGATATGGACGCCCTCTTTCCGAAGTGCGACCCAGTCCAGAATTTGCATCCTTGGCACCTGAATAATCTCCCGTTTTTCCCGTTTTTCTTTTGTCCGGGATCCGTAAATCAGCGACAGCGCGTTAATGATTTTTTGGGCGCTGGCGTCCACAACCTGAAGTTCGCCCTCCTTTTCGACCACGCCGTTTCTGTCCAACAGCTTTTGCCAGACCGTGTTATCCACAACCTCGCCGTTTGAGCGAATCTCGGGCCGCACCTCAAACCAGTCGATGCCCGAGCGCCGACGGGCGTCAAAAGAAAAATCCCACGTGGCCGTTTTGACAGGCTTCTCCTTATGATAAAGCGTCACCCCCGCAGCCTGGCATTCCGCGTGCAACAGGGACATTTGGGCTTCAAGCTGTTTCGCGGGGAGGCCCATGCGATGATATACACTCATGTCTTTAAATATTTTTGGTCCAAACAGTTCGAAGGGAATTTGATAGAGCAGAGCCTCTTTTCCTTTTTCGTTCGGGACGATAAACCACGCCCCTTCGTTGAAATGAAGCCGGACATCATCGTTCCTTAAGGTCGCATCGTAGCGTTTAAGCAGGTCGCGAGCCTCTTTTTTCAAGGCATACTGTGTGAAATCCCCGTTTGAAAGGGCCTTGCGGATGGCCGGACCCGCGTCGCTCCCCTTCTCCATTTTAAAGAGACGGAAAAAGGTTTGATACAGCACGGTCTGCCGCTTTAAGGCCTTTAAGGGCGTGGGCATCGTCCGGGCCTGCATTTCGGTGAAAAAACGAAAGACATGGGCCGTGGTCAGGCCGCGTGATTTTCCAAGCCAGCATTCTGTTTTAAGCGAGGCGGTTTCTCCATCGCCGGGGTCGATGGTCAAACGATGCTCGTGTTTTGCTTCTACGGGATCAACACGTTGCCCCTCCGATTTTAAGACAAGATCCCCCAGGGTTTGATCGAGCGAGGCCTTTGAAATATTAAATTGTATGGATTGAAATGTGGCGAGCGGCACTTTGAATCGGACATTTTGCGTGATCCATTCCCGTTCGGAAACCCCACTGTCCCGCGTCTCATCCAGCTTGTCGAAAGAAGGGGTTGCGGATCGAAGCAGGCGGTCGAGATTGTCGAAGAGCCGCCAGCCCGAGCTGTCCGTGACCCGGCCGAGTTCTCCCGTTTCAGGGTTGACGACAAAGTCCCAGAACCGCTCCGCTTGCTCGCAGATCACGCCGTCCAGCAAGGCGAGCGCCCGAATTTCAATATGGCCGTTCGCGGCATTCAGCGCCGTTTTGCTTTGATACGAAAGACGCGGGCGCCATTCAAGCCGGGTGCGTCCACGATGGCTTTCGAAAACCAGGGAATATCTGTTTGAAAAACGGGTGAGGTGTTCAAAAAAACGATCTCGAAGGGACTGGTCTGTGTAGTAGCGATAAGTAAAGACAGACAAGCCGTCGGGCAAACCGAAGGGGGTATCGAGGACCGACCCGCCCCTTCTTAAAAAAATCGCCGGGTAGTCCCCCTTCGATTCAATCACTACCTCCACGTCATCCGCATCCCTGTTTTTTGAAAGAGGAGGGCTTGGGGATTGCGGGCGCATCTCTCGACCCAGCGGGCCGATTTTGCGGGAGGCAATCACCTTATTTCTAAGAAGCACGGCCTTTAAGGCCTGTAACCGGTTTTCGTTCTGCTCCGGCTGATGAAACAACTTGGGGGAAATCAGATTGAGGAGGGTTAAAAGTCCGCAGATGACATGCTTGCACTGCGTCTCCACATGCCACGCCGGGCAGTTGCACGTATACTGCAGTTGCCCGTTTTCCTCGGAAAAACCGACAGTGTAGGAAGACGTGCCCAGCACGGTTGCTTTCAGCAGGGTTTGTCCATTCCGCCATGAAAGTGCTTGAAGGCGTTCCTCTTTGTAATATCGAAAGCCCTTCAAAAAAACGGGTTTTGATGCGATGAGGTAGAGGGTATTGGGTTGCAGGGTTTTTAGCAGGGCCAAGACATTCGGGGGACCCGACTGCGCTTTTTCCATCAATCCGTTATTTTCCGAGGTGCTTATCTGTTTTTCTGGATGAACCTGAAGAATTCGGAGTCAGGCGTGAGGATGAGCTTTGTATCTTTCTTGAGGACTTTTTTATAGGCCTCCATCGACAGCAGGAATTCAAAAAAGGCCGCATCCTGCCCATAGGCTTCCGCGTAGATACGAAAGGCCTTGGCATCGCCGGAACCCATCAATTGCTGTTGTTGATTGTAAGCTTCGGCCAATAGAATTTCGCGTTCTTTTTCGGCGGCGGAGCGGATTTTCTGGGCTTCTTCCTCCCCTTCGGAGCGATAGCGTTTCGCCTCGCGTCCGCGCTCGGCCTGCATTCGGGTGAAGACGGCCTTTTCATTTTGCTCCGGCAGGTCGGCCCGTTTGATTCGGACATCCTTGATTTCAATGCCGTATTCCAGGGCCTTTTCATTGGCGATCCGGGTGACGGTGGCCATGATGTCCGAGCGGTTTTTGGAGATAATTTCGGAAAGATCGTGCTGGCCCAGGTCCACACGAAGCTCGGAATAAATGATGTCGTCGAGACGTGCGCGGGCCGCTTCCTCCGTTCGAAAGGCCTCGTAGAACGTCAGCGGTTCAATGATCCGCCACTTTGCAAAGTTGTCGATGACCAGCGTTTTTTTGTCCCGCGTCACCACGTCCTGCGGCGCGGAGTCATAGACGAGCAAGCGCTTGTCAAACTTGATCACATCCTGAATAAACGGAATTTTAAATTTCAGGCCCGGCTCGGTTACGGTCCGAACAGGTTTCCCCAATTGCACGACAATGGCGGTTTGAATAATGTCCACAATGAAAAAGGGAGAGCCGCCAATCAGAATGAGGATCAAAAACCCCAGAACGCCAATCGCGATCAGTTGCACTTTGTTCATCGGCCCCCCCGATTGAGTGCGTCGCCGAGACTGCCCGCACCCAGGGACAGCAAGGGCAGGACCTTTCCGCTGACGCCCTGGTCAATGATAATTTTATCGATCTCCGGCATCACCTCCGCCATGGTTTCAATGTAGATGCGTTTTCGAATAATGGTTTCAGACTGCTTGTATTCCTTGAGGGTCGCCAAAAACCGGTCCGCCTCCCCTTCGGCGCGCTGTACGCGGGCCTCGGCGTAGGCCTGCGCTTCATTGACGACCTGGGCCGCCTGCCCCTTGGCCTTTGGAATAATATCATTGCGATAGCCGTGGGACTCGTTGATCAGTTTTTCCTTATCTTCTTTCGCGCTGGCAACATCTTTAAAAGCGGCGGCAACCGCTTCGGGGGGATTCACGTCCTGAAGCTGAACGGCAGTGACCTGAACCCCTGCTGCGTATTCATCCAGAATGCCTTGAAGCAGGACCTGGGTTTCCTGCTGTATCCTGGCCTTGCCGACGGTGAGGGCCTCGTCAATTTTGCTCTGCCCGATGATTTGCCGGATTGAGGCCTCGGCACTCGATTTAATGGTCGGACCAATGTCGGCCACATTAAAAAGAAACTCCTGTGCGTCTTTGATTCGAAATTGGACAATCAGTTGAATCCCGACGATGTTTTCATCGCCCGTCACCATGAGGGCTTCCTCGGGGATAACCTGGGTCGATCCGCCGCGTGTCGTGCGAAAGCCCACTTCGATGCGATGCAGTTTCGTGATTTTTGGCAACAGAACTTCTTCGATCACGGGCATTTTAAGATGCGGCCCCGGCGCGGCCGTGCGGACCATGTCTCCAAAACGAAGGACAATACCCTGCTCATCGGGGGCGACAATGTAAAACCCCTTCCAGAGCAGGAAGAGGATTGCAGCAACCGCAGCCACGATTTTCCAGCCCTTAAAGAGCGGACTGCCGGGACGCTGCTGCAACATTTTCTGCAATTCCTGGAGGAGCTTCATAATGGGATCCTCCATATCTCCGGGGCCTCGGGGTTGCCAAGACATAAATACAGTCCTCGTCAATACGCGCGGTTCATCAAAACCAAAAAACACCTTAGCACCTGAGTCTACGGAGGTCAATAGCCCATTATTCCTTTTTGGAGAGATCGATTGTTCACCTTCAAGACAAAGCGCTTGACACGGCCAAGGCTTCTGCCTATAAGACGAGGGCATTCGTTTTCCCGGCTTACGCTAAGTTTCAAAATGAGGAACCTTTGTTTTTACAGCAGCTGATTAACGGCTTAACCCTGGGTGGGGTCTATGCCCTCGTGGCCCTGGGCTATACGATGGTCTACGGCATTCTCGGCTTGATCAATTTCGCCCACGGGGAAATCTACATGATCGGTGCGTACTTGGGAATCGTCTACTTGGGTCTGTTCACGCTTGCGGGGCTGACCGAATCCCATCTGCTCCTGTCTCTCTTTTTTGTCTTTGTGCTTTCAGCGCTCACCTGCGCGGGCTACGGCGTAACCCTGGAGCGAATCGCCTATCGCCCCCTGCGCTCGGCGCACCGGCTTTCGCCCTTGATTTCGGCCATCGGCATGTCGATCTTTTTGCAAAACTACGTCATGCTGGCGCAGGGGTCTGCCGATAAGGTTTTTCCCCATATTTTCTCCGCAACGCCGATTTCCGAGGAAGGCCTTCCCATCAGTCAAATTCAGACCTTCATTATTAGCGCGTCTTTTTTACTCATGGCCGGGCTTCACTTTTTTGTCCGAAAAACCCGTTTAGGGAAGGCGATGCGGGCGACCTCTCAGGATAAAACGATGGCCGCCCTTTGCGGTATCCCCATCGACCGGATCATCGCCATCACCTTTGTCATCGGGTCCATGCTGGCCGCCGCCGCAGGCGTCATGGTGTCGATTTATTACGGCGTCGTCAATTTTTATATCGGCTATGTCGCCGGGATGAAGGCCTTCACCGCCGCAGTGCTGGGCGGGATTGGCAACATTCCCGGGGCCATGCTGGGCGGGCTGGTGCTGGGCCTGGTTGAAAGCCTGGGATCCGCCTATATTTCCACCGAATTTAAGGACGGCTTCGCGTTTTTGATCCTGATTTTGGTGCTCATCTTCCGGCCCACGGGCTTACTGGGTGAAAAGGGAGGCGACCGGGTCTAATGACGAAAACCAGCGGACTGACAACTCAGGCCCGCCGATTTTTGCTGCCCCCCCTTTGGATCGGACTGCTCGCATGGCCGCTCATGGGCGGGACGAATGCCGGGCAACTGGCGCTCACACTCGCGGTCTCCGGTGTGACGGGGTGGGTGCTTTACCGCTTCTGCGTGTCCGAGGGTTTTCAAAACGTCGTCGCCAGGCTCTCCTTTTCGGCGTCCCGTCCGCAAGGATTTGAGCCATTACGCATCAAACAGGCGCTTTTTTTGGGTGCCGGACTTCTGATCATCGTTTTGCCGCTTTTTTTGAATAATTACTACGTCGATATTTTAAATCTCGCCGCGCTGTACGCATTACTGGCGATGGGCCTTAACATCACTGTCGGTTACACGGGGCTTTTGGACTTGGGTTATGCGGCATTTTACGGCGTGGGAGCCTATGCCTACGCCCTGCTCTCCACGGGTATCGGGCTTTCCTTTTGGCTGGGCATTCCTTTCGGGGGCGCGGTCGCCGCTTGTTTTGGTCTGATTTTAGGGTTGATCACGCTCAGGCTTCGGGGTGACTATCTCGCGATTGTGACCTTGGGATTTGTGCAAATCATCTATCTTTGTCTGAATAATTGGGATGCCGTCACGCAGGGGCCGAACGGCATTATGCAGATTGGGCGGCCCGCACTCGGGGCATTTGTCTTTCGCCAGCCGCTTCATTTTTACTATTTAATCCTTGTATTCCTCGGCCTCACCGCCATCGCCATTCACCGGCTGCTGCAATCCCAAATCGGCCGGGCCTGGATTGCCATTCGGGAGGACGAAATCGCGGCAGAGGCGATGGGGATCGACACCACCCGGATGAAAATGCTGGCCTTTGTGCTTGGCGCGGGGATCGCGGGGGTGGCAGGCGTTTTCTTCGCGGCGCGTTACACCTTTATCTCCCCGGAAAGCTTCACCTTTTTGGAGTCCGTCCGCATCCTTTCGATGGTCGTACTCGGCGGCATGGGTTCCCTGTCTGGCGCGGTACTGGGAGCCTTTCTGCTCACCGTACTGCCCGAACTCTTGCGCGGGCTGGCCAACTACCGCATGCTGATCTTCGGCATGGCCCTCGTCCTCATGATGATCTTCCGTCCACAAGGGCTACTGGGGAAAAAGCAGTAAGAATTGTTCTTAATGCGTTCTTGGGCATCACAGAAAATTCAGCAGGGGGCGGTATTGGCAAAAGATGGGGAAGATGAAAACCAGCATTACATCTTAAACACTTCACTTTTGATTGAAACATAGAAATAACGAATTCGAAAAGT
>JBHHXB010000080.1:0-10616 GCA_046756825.1 Nitrospiria bacterium
TGTTTTCGTGACCGCTCGCAGGCCGCGCGAGTTTCCTGCTGCCAGCTTGCCTGCGTGGCATAGCTGATGTAATTACTCTTCATCACGAAAGGATCACGCATCATGCGGACCGGCGGCACCTCCATGTCCATACAGGGCATGGGGTTGCGGTAGGGATTGTACGGCGGAAGCACTAAATCAGCGGAAGGAATCAGCACATCATCCTTCGTATGGCTCACAAAAAATCCGTCGATACAAATGGCGATCGGCAAATGCACATCGGCCTCTTCCGCCACCAAAAACCCTTTGAGGAGAAAGTCAAAAAATTCCTGTGCGGATTCCGCATGCCAGATCAGCATACCCGTATCAATAATCAGGCCGATCTCCAGGGTATCCGGCTGAATGCTCAAGGGGGAATTGACACCCCGCACCATCATATTCAGCATGATGGGAAGACGGGAACCCACCCACATCGGGAAGTTTTCATACGCGCGAAGTGTGCCCGGCCCGGATGTCGTAGTGAACACGCGGGCGCCGCCAAAAGAAGCCCCGGCGCATTCGGACATCACGGCAAATTCGTTCTCTCCACGAAAATATTCGCCGACATACCCTTCGACATACAAATCCCCGACCATGGCCGCCGCCTCGCTCTGCGGGGTAATCGGATATGAGATAGAAACATCTACGTTCGCCCGTTTAATCGCTTCACGAACGACCTCACTCCCCGTCATAAAGTGCTGCTCTCTCGGGGCTTCGTAAAACAGATAGTCCGGGTCAACAATCTTCTGACCCTTTTTATTATAAGTACCGATTAGAGATTTTGAATCCATCCCTCCCCTCCTTTAGGTAACAAAGTAGTAAAAGTAACTGACAGCCGTCCCACCAAAAAAGTCCTGTTTTTTCCTAAAAATCGCCAGAGGCCTTCACCCGTTTCACCACCGCTGTCAATTTATCAATCTTCTCGGGCGAGGCATCCCGGAAAGTCAGCATCGCATCCTCGTGCCCGGCCTGGGCGCACATGGCGATCGTGTAACAGTCCGTGCCGCCCCGGATAATCTTCAAGGAAAGGTTCGCCATGTGGCAATGCACCCCCACAAACATGCAGACGTCGATCTTGTTGTGCCATATCGTCAGGTTGGGGTGATTCGGGTTAATTTCGATCTCGGGATTAATCTTGGGATATTTCGGGCGATAATCAGGCATCGGAATATGCAGCGCGTCGGGGTTATGGTCTTTTAGGGTATCATACAATGCCTTGATTGCCGTGGCTTTTTTAGCGGCGGTTTCGTTCCAGTTCCATAAAACAAGCGGCCCCGGAAAGATCGTAGGCACCTTCGCCGAAAGAAACTGCCTTGCCGCCTCTTCCATCACCAGATCTTCATGGGTCACATCCCCATTGATCAACCCCTGGCCCGGATCAGGCAAAACAACCCCCTCGCACGCCGCGGCAGGTGGCAAAAATGCTTCCGGACCTCTTAAAACACTGTATTTTGGCATGAACCGAATCCCCTTATTTTGACTGCTCGTTTATGGTTGATGACACAAAAACGCCCCGGCGAATCGCAAACATGCACTCCAGCCAGGGCTGCCTGCTTTTGAAAAACAAATCACCCGAAGGAAGACTCCTGCTTAGCGCAGAACATCAGACCACGCCGCGAAAAACGTATGCCCAGCAAGACCTTGTGGAGACACTCCACAAGAAATCCGTTCCTAAGAGGGATATTAAAAGTAGACAACATAAAGAAAAAGTATCACAGCCTTTCTCGCCAAGTCAACGAGTTTTCACCGCTCTTTTTAAAGCCGCATCATTTTGATATTTTTAGTTTTTTTACCGCTCCGGATCAACAAAAATACCGCACTCCTCTTTTTTTAATGGCTCTTCGATACCGTCAACAGCGCACCCGGAACTTGATCTTTTTGAATGTTTGGGCATAAGATCCTCCGGGCAGCCTTTCCAATCAGCTTGAACGGGAGCTTGACCTGCTTCAATGTTTGATCATAAGATTCTACGGCTCTTTTTATTAACGATTTTCATCTTGATTTTCGGCGCGCTGGGACTCACTTATTTTGAGGGCACCGCCTCTCCGCTGGATGCCCTCTGGTGGAGTTTCGTCACCATCACCACGGTCGGCTACGGCGATGTCACACCGACAACCGTGGGGGGGAGGGTAACCGGCGTCATTGTCATGGTGTTCGGTATCGGACTCCTCGGCATGTTTACGGCAACCGTGGCGAGTATCTTCGTGGAGGGGAAACTGAAAGAAGGCAAGGGGCTAAAAACAATCACAGACACGGGGCACTTTATTGTTTGCGGCTGGAATTACAAAGCGGCGGAAATCCTCGAAGAGTTGCGCGCGGATCGAAAGATTGCCGACCGCCCCATCGTCCTTTTGGCCGATTTGCCCGAAAAACCGGTCGCCGATGACAACCTCCGCTTTGTCGCCGGGGCCGTGACCAATGACGGTCTGCAAAAGGCGAATCTGCCCGAAGCCGCAGGCGTTTTAATCCTCTCGGACGAGTCTTTAGATGCCCAATCGCGTGACGCCAAAGTGGTTTTCAATACCCTCACCATCCGGGCACTTCATTCTAAAATCTACATCTGCGCAGAAATCACCGACGCCAAAAACGCGCAGCACTGCAAAATGGCCGGGGCGAATGAAATCGTCGTTATCGGCGCGCTCAGCAGTCATCTGCTGGTGCAGGCGGCGCTCGATCACGGCATCACCCACATGATTACGGAATTGGTCAGCAATCGCGCCGGCAGTAGTCTCTATAAAATCACCCCTCCGGCAAACCTTATCGGCCGCCCCTTTGTCGAAGCCCTGCCGGAAATGAAAAGGCAGCACAACGCCATTCCCATTGCCATTGAATCAAAGGACGAAAACCGTTTTATCTCGAATCCGCCCATGACCTACGAAGTGCGGCCGGATGATCTTTTTGTCATTATTTCGGAACAGCGGCCTGAAACTTAAGGCTCACACGGTCAACGAATCAAAAAAGGAGCAACGCCATGTCTGAACATTTTGAAAAAGTCAAAAACTACCTGCTGGAACTGGGCCTGTCCATTTCCGGCGAGGACGAACAAGAGGCCCTCGTCGTGGTCGATGACGAGGACAAGGGCATCAAAAACCTGATCATCGACTGCGAAGACCCCATCCTGGTCATCGAACAAAAAATCATGCCGGTACCGGCGGATGAAGCATCCTTTTACAAACGCCTCCTGCAAATCAACCGCACCCTCGTGCACGGGGCCTTTGTCCTGGATGACGACGGGACAAACCTGCTCTTTCGCGACACGCTGCAATTGGCAAACCTCGACCTCAACGAACTGGAAGGCTCCATCAATGCCTTAAGCCTTGCCCTGGCGGAAAACGCAGGCGAGTTGATCGACTTCAGCAAAGCGGCGGCGTCATAGGCGGCCCAACATACACGAAAGCATTTTATGAATTTTGATTAGAATGAAGGAGAAATCAGATGGCAGGAATATTTCAGCGCTTATTTAAAGTCGGTCAGTCGGAAGCCCACAGCGCAATCGACAAATTTGAAAACCCGATCAAAATGACGGAGCAGGGCATCCGGGATTTGAAAAAGGATTTACAGGAAACCCTGCGTTCGTTGGCGGAAGTCAAGGGCGTCGCCATTCGCCTCAAACGGGAGGCGGAGGAGGACAAAAAGCGCGCGGCGGATTACGAGCGCAAGGCCATGCTCCTGCTTCAAAAAATGCAAAACGGCGAACTCGAACCCGTCCAGGCCGAGCGGCTGGCCTCGGAATCGTTAAGCCGAAAAGAAGAAGTGAGCCAAAAGGCCGTGCGCCTGATGCAGGATTGGGAGCGGCAGGACAAAATGGCGGCACAGCTTCAGCGCAATGTTGAAAAACTCAAATCCACCGTCGGGGCCTACGAAAACGATTTAATCACGCTCCGCGCCCGCGCGAAAACGGCAGCGGCCACGAAAAAAATAAACGAACAAATGGCCAAGGTCGATTCCTCCGGCACCATCTCCATGTTGGAAAAAATGAAGGCAAAGGTCGAGGAAGACGAGGCCCTCGCGGAGTCCTACGGTGAGATCGCGGCGGTGGACAAAAGCGTCGATGACGAAATCAACGCGGCCCTCTCCGGCGGTGAATCGAGCCCGGCCAATGCACAATTGGAGGCATTAAAAACCAAGATGGGCATTCGTCAAATCACCTGAAACTGCACGGGATTGAAGAAGCAAACAATCCAACCTAAGGAGTGGGCATGACCACCGCCATTATTATCTTGCTTTTTGTCTGCGGCTTTCTCTATTACCAGATGCAACAGCGCGGCAAAAAAACTGCAAAAAAAGAAATGCTGAGCACAGATGCCGCGCGCGCCTATCCGAAGGACGCGCTTCGGATTGAAAACGTGGGGGCGGGCGGCATGATTCATATCTCCGGCATCGGGCCGGAGATGGATGAATTTGATGTCAAAGTCATCGCGAAGCATCTTTACCGGGAAGGCGCTTCTTCGTGGTACGAACTGGAAGGCGAATCCGCCGACGGCGCGGTCTGGATCGATCTGGAGGAAGACGACGGGCTCACACTCAACATCACCCTCAAAAAAATGAAACTCCGGGACATCGGCCTCTCCAAACGGGATCTTGAGCGTATGGATGATGACGAGGAAGGCTCCTTCACCTTTGAAGGCGAAACCTATTATTACGAAGACTCCGACCGCGCGATGTTCTACAGATACGGCGATGAGACACAGGGAGAATCCTTTTACTACTGGGATTTCGAGAATAAGGCCGGCAACAAGTTCATTGGCGTTGAGAAGTGGGACGACGGCGCGTATGATGTCTCCTACAGCGAACCCATCGCCTCCCATCAGGTCAGCGTGTTCAGCCTGAAAGCATAAAGGGTCATCTCATGGAAAACCTCGCATACGAAATCCTGCACGGCATCAGCCTCATCCTGCTGTTCATGCTGACCCTGCTCCTCTCCAAAACAGCCAATGACTTTTGCACGCCCTACAAAGTGGATGAGGAATTGCACGAAAAGGACAACGTCGCGCTCGCAGCAAGCATGGCGGGCTATCTTTCCGCGACGACCGTCATCTTTATCGGGGCGCTCTTAGGGCCGTCTCAGGGGATTTTGGAGGACTTGCTCACCGTGGGCGGCTACGCGCTGTTGGGCATCTTGCTGTTGAATCTCTCGCACGAAATCAACGACCGGCTCATCCTGCGCCGTTTCTGCAACGTGAAGGAAATTATCGAAGACCGCAACATCGGTGCGGGCGCGGTGCAATTCGGCTCCTACATGGCCTCTGGTCTGGTGGTCGCAGGTGCCATTCACGGCGAAGGCGGCGGCCTCGGCACAATCCTGGTTTTTTATGCGCTGGGCCAGGCGGCCCTGATTCTGTTCACCGCCTTTTATAATTGGATCACGCCCTTCGACATCCACCACGAAATCGAGCAAGACAACGCCGCCGTCGGCGTCGCCTTCGGCGGCACCTTGACGGCGGTGGGGATTATTCTCATGAAGGGGGCCAGCGGCAGTTTCGTAAGCTGGGGGCACAACCTGTCCGTCTTTGCGATGGACGCCGTCCTGGTCTTCATCCTGCTGCCCACCGTCCGCTTCTTTTTCGACAAAGTCATCATGCCGAAAACCTCGCTCGACCACGAAATTCAGCATGACCGCAACTTGGGCGCGGGTTTTCTCGAAGTCATCGGCGCAATTTCCTTTTCGATTATTTTGTTGTTTGTGATGGGGTGAGAACGATGAAAAGGAGCAAAATAAATATGAATCTTAGAGAAGAATTGATTACCATTTTTACAAAGCAGGGGATTATCTGCAAGGAGCTAGAACTTAAGCCCTTTCGCAACACTGTCTGGATGATCAATGGAAAGAAGTGTTACATAAAGGTGGATGAGGGCGGCCCTTGGTTTGACGTCCCCGCATCAATTCTCGGTCAAATCGATGTGTTAATCTTTCTCACAAGAGATAAGTCAACAAGAATACTCTCCCCATTTCTAGTTTCAACTCAAGATTTTCGCGCTACAGCAGAAAACCTAAATGCGCCTATAGATGGTTCCTATAATATAAACATACCCCTAGGACTGAAGTGGCCCCACATTGAGATGAGGATATCACTTGGAGATAACTACTCAGTTGCTCCGGCCCCTTCAGCCGGGTGCATAGATGACCCAAGGATGACTGTAGTTTTTGACACCTTCGAGCTACTTGAAAACGAAAGCGATCCTCCAAATATCACAGAAGCATTCCGGCAAGTTGAATACACAATTAAAAGAAGGGATTGAATGCGAGCTAAATTACCCCAGATAATTGCGCGTTTTTTGAGTGGTTGGGCTATAACTTCAACTAATCAATGAATAAATTGAATAAACAAGACATGGCCCAGGCCGCGAAGGCCTTACTTGTTTTCGCCGTCCTTTGCTTTGTGACGGCTTTGGGTTTCAATATCACGACGGGCAGTCTCATTTCCGAGCTGCTGCCGCCCGCAGGCGGCGTGGTCGGGCCGATACGGGTTGAAAAGGATCGTTCGGTGTATCACATCAACGTCGCGCAAAATGTCGGCCGGGACGGGGTTTGGAATCAGGTGACGGGTGAAGTCCTCGATGAAAACAAAAATCCCCTCTTCAGCTTCGGTGAGGAATTTTGGAAGGAGTCCGGCTATGACGACGGCGGACGGTGGTCGGAGCAAAAAACGGACTACGACATCAAAATCACCCTTCAAAAGGGCAGCTATTTTTTGGGGTTGAATTCGGAAAATCAGCACGCCAGCTTGAGTCAGGTGCGAGTAACAGTCAAGAAAAAAGGCGGGAGCGCCGTCCCCTTTTTCACAGCGGGCGTCATCGCGCTGATCATCGGTGTGATCGTCAACGAAATGGCGAAAGGGAGCATTGGCCGGGGTTTGAAGGGCATGGATTCGGAGTTTAGACGATGGGAATGAAGCAACGATCAAAACAGACATCCTTTTTGAAGAAAACGCCGGTTTTGAAAAATCAGCGCGGCGGCGTCTTTTTGGGCGTCATTCTTTTATTGGTGGTTGTCTATTTTTTCCTGTTTTCACTCAGCTTTCGCGGATGGGGTTATCCGATGTATTACGGCGGCTACGCCTACGGCCCTTCGTTTTGGTATTGGGGCGGACCGCGCTACTACGGCGGCGGGCCCAGCGTGCGCAGGGGCAGCACCGGCGGGCCGAACCGCATGGGGGGCGGCCCCAGGGCCGGGAAATAACGGTGCCGCCCGCGACAAGCGAAGCGCCTGAACCGGGCTCGCGAAAAGAAATCTCCATCCTCATCATCTCGATTTTTATCGCGGGCCTCTGCTCGATCATTTACGAGCTGCTCATCAGCACCGCCTCTTCTTACTTTTTAGGCGACAGTGTCAAACAATTCTCCATCACCATCGGCTTGTACATGGCCGCGATGGGCATGGGCTCGTATATTTCGCGGCTGATCAAAAAAAACCTGCTTTCCAAGTTCATCGCTGTTGAAATCCTGCTCGGATTTTTGGGCGGCATGAGCGTCCCGATTCTTTACTTTTGCTACGCCTACACGCGCTTCTATTCTTTTTACATGGTGCTCGTCATATTGGCCATCGGCATTTTGATCGGCCTGGAAATCCCCCTGCTCACGCGGATTATGCAGCGTTACTACACCCTGAAAATCAATATCTCGACCGTGCTTTCCATTGATTACCTCGGCGCGCTGATCGCGACCCTGCTTTTTCCCTTCATCCTCCTCCCCTTTTTAGGCACCTTTAAAAGCGCACTTTTTTTCGGATTGATCAACATGGGCATCGGCTTTTTAAACCTCTGGTGTTTCCGGGACACGCTTCAAATACAGCGGCGCAAACTTTATGCAAGCGCCTCGGCTGCGGTTTCCCTCACACTCCTCGTGTTTTTTCTCTCCGCGCCGATTTTACTCAATACGTGGAGCAACAGCCTTTATGAAGACCGCATCATTTTGTCCGAGCAAACCCGCTACCAAAAAATCATTCTCACGAAAAACAAAGACGACATTCGTCTCTTTTTGGACGGCAATCTTCAGTTTTCTTCCATCGACGAATACCGCTACCACGAGGCCCTGGTGCACGTGCCCTTCGGTCTCGCGCCCAAGCGCTCGCGTGTGCTGTTGCTGGGCGGCGGCGACGGGCTGGCCATCCGGGAAATGCTGAAATACCCGGATGTCGAACACATCACCGTCGTTGATATCGACCCCGAAATCACACGCATTTCGATGGAAAACCCGCACTTAAGCCGTATGAACGGCGGCAGTTTGAAGGACGCAAGAGTAACAATCGTTCACGCCGATGCCTTTGTTTTTTTGAAGGAAAACCGCGCAGCTTACGATGTCGTCATCGCCGACCTGCCCGACCCCAACAACACCGGCCTGTCCCGGCTTTACAGCAAAACCTTTTATCAATTGGTTCGCGCACGTCTCGCGCCGCAGGGCATTTTTCTGACACAGGCCACAAGCCCGTACTACGCCAAAAAGGCCTTTTGGTGTATCGACGAAACGCTTCAGGCCGCGGGGCTGCAAACCAAGCCCTATCATGCTTACATCCCTTCCTTCGGGGACTGGGGTTTTATTCTGGCGGCACGAGAAAACTTGAACCCGCAAGTCCTCAAAATCGCCGTGCCGACGCGGTATTTGGAGGAAACCCTTTTGGACAGCCTCTTCGTCTTTTCAAAGGACATGCTGTCGGAGGAGGCCGCGCCTAGCACGCTGGATCAGCCCGTCATTTTAAGCTACTACCTCGACGGCTGGCGATATTGGAACTAATGCGGTACAACTTTCAATAGATCCAAAATCCAATCCCGGAGAGAAAAAACATGCGAAAATACCGCGCGCAACTGGTTCTACTGATTGTTTTATTGCTCGCCTTCCTGCGTCCCCTCTCCGCCTCGGCGGACCTGGTCATCGTGGGCGAGGTCGTCGCCGTGCTCAAGGGTGACACGATGAAGGTGCTGTGGACGGGTGGCATTGAAATGGTGCGTTTGGCGGATGTGGACTGCCCCGACAAAAGGCAGCCGCTCGGTAAGGAAGCCAAGTGGTTCACCGAGGACCACACCATCTCCCGCACCGTTATCATCACGATCAAGGACACCGACACATCCGGCCGCAGCGTGAGCGAAGTCTTCTTGGACACCGGCGAAAGCCTGAATCAAGCCCTGGTCAAAAACGGCCTCGCCCGCTGGAACCAGAAATACCTCGAAGGCAGCCTCTTCTCAAAACTGGAAAACGAAGCCCGGGGAAAGAAAATCGGGCTATGGGGGGATTGAAAATCTAGGTTAGGAAAAATACTTTCCTCAGCGTTGCTACACTGAAATGAATAACAACGCTGAAAGGCGGCACATTAAAACAAATTGAATTAAATCGTGTTTTTTGCACTTTATTAGCCTCTCCTCCTGACAGCATTTTCCTCACTGGAATCTGCCCGCCGCTCAAAAGTCCAAGCCACATCTAATCGCTTCTGTGACGTGTGGGCTGGGAGTGTTCACCTTCCCTTCTTCCCCGACGTTTTTTCTGTTCCGCACAATCGTTGGGTCAACAATATTGCCACAATTCACGCATCGCCATGCGATATGCCGATGGCCATTATCCAGTAAATATTCATCCACACAAAGCCCGAAACACCGTTGACAAGCCATCTTCCCCTCCTTTTTTATTCTCGAATTTTCCATTTGCATGCTCTGATAACGCATTGTTGATCACTTCATCTATCACTATACTGATCACGGCCGGAGCCTAAAATATCTATCGGGCATACGACATTCAAAACATCGCTGAGTGGCCGGCAGTGTTATTTGGCCGCCATTTTGTGTTGTCCATCTCCCGTTTTCATTGACCGACCAGCACGCTTTCAAGTTCCTCCTGATACTCCTCGGCTTCACAAGGAACTTCCTCTCCGGTTAAAAAGCGGGGCAGCGCGGATTCCGCACCGGCCACGACATCCCGAAGCACTGTTGCGGCATTCCCGGTTTCGCCCATCCCCAGCACAAGTTGTGCTTCTCCGTGCTGTTCGTGGAGTTGATCCAGCGCCTCACAGATCTCTCCCCGCGCTTCTTCCCGCGTTTCAACCAAGACGACATCCGGCTTGAAGGATTGAATCGCACCCGAAATGAGGGTTTCACGCATGGTTTTGATGGCCCCGTAGGGGAGTAAAAGAGAAGGCGTATGCCCATCTGTTTTGGAAGACTCATCCATATTGGGAAGCTTGATGTAATCCACCCCCTTCGGCAGCCGCTTATCTCGGGGCTGCGGTGAGCCCGTCACCACCAGTTGTGTCGCCTCCGGAAATTCAAAAGCAATCTGTTTCGCGGCGTCCAATGTCCGCTCCAGATGATCAGAACCGTAATCATCATGAGAATAATGTAAAACCCGCATAACGCCCTCCCCTTTGCCCGTCGTTTTTTGAATGTATGATAATTCCGCTTGCTTCATAATTGGGATTATATTCCCAATTTTAGGGCGTGTCAAGCATTTTTGGTGTTTTTTTCCCAATTTTTTTCAAACAACATAAAACTGCTTGGCCATGACCCACCTCCATCCGCTGAGGAGGCCATGGCTATTGAGAGGATGCGGCAAAAAATAAACCCGGCTCCCTTTACAGATGAAAGAGAACCGGGTTTATCGAGTTCTTTGATCCG
>JBHHXB010000081.1:0-10466 GCA_046756825.1 Nitrospiria bacterium
GAACAAGACGACCGCTCCTATCAAGACTTGAATCGCTCTATATTTCATCGCTATCTTCCTCCTTACTTGCGTACTTTCAAGAACAAAACACTTGCAGACATTTGGTTTTTTAAGAAGCAATAATAACACCACAAACACAACACATTGATTTGTTTGGATTTTTTAGCGTTTTGAATTTGGGAAGTCTCAGAAGTGTCAAGTTTTCCGTCACTTCGAGGAAAATTTTATGCGGAGGACAAGGCTTCTGCGCAATGCAGAACGGATTGCCGATGGCTTAATCCACAAAGGCCACGATGGAGTGCAGACCGGAGGTGCCGTCCGGGAAGGCGTTGGCGATGAAGGAGGTTTGGGTGCGCCCGATTTTATCGGTGGCGCGGACATAAATACGGTAGTCGCCGGGTTCGGCATCCTGCCACTCATAATGCCAGTGCACCCAGGTATAAGGGGACGGCGTCGGTTCCAGTTTGACCCGCCGCCAGGTTGTTGCATCGTCAAAGGAAATCTCTACCATGCCGATGCCGTTGTAGCCTGAAAAGGCAATGCCGCGAAAAACGTGCCCTTTTTTCAGGGTGTTGTAGGGCCCCGGGTCGTCAATTCTGGAGCTGACCTTAATTGTCCCGGTATCGGTCCAGCTTTTTTTCTGCCAATAGCCTTTGTAGTCGTAATTCGTGAGCTCGATCCTGGTGAGCCACTTGACGTTTTTAATCCCAAACAGGCCCGGCACCACGGCCCGAAGCGGAAAACCGTGATCCTTGTTCAGCGGTTCGCCATTCATCTCATAGGCCAGAAAAACATCGTATTGCGTGGCCCGCTCAATGGTGATGCTGTCTGAATAATCGTCCGCCCCGAACATGGCGACATCCATGACGGATTTGTGCGGCCCGGCCTCCGCGATTAAATCCTTCAGCTCGACCCCCTTCCAGGTCGCATTGCTGATGAGGTCTCCCGCGACTTCGTTATCAATACAGGTCAGGGTGACCATCCTTTCCACTGCGGGCCGCTTTAAAATATCGTCATAGGTCAGCCGGAGCGGTTTTTTCACTTTTCCCGTAATTTTGAGCGACCAGCGGTTGACGTCCACCGTTTGGGGGCCGGAATACTGCACGATATAGAAATCTTCCGTCGGGGTGATAAAAGGGGTTTTTTTCGCCGGAAGCTTCAAAAACCGCTTCATAAAAAAAGAGCCGGCTTCACCCCGCTTGGCGAACAGGGTTGTGGCGACACCGGCACCTGAAATCTGGATAAATTTTCGCCGGTTCAGCTTTTCAGCAAAAAATCCGGGCGTGATTTTCGGCATGGACGGGATTATATCGGGCAGGCTTTCGCTTTTCAAGCCGCCTTGCGCGTAGGCAGGTCTCCAAAAAAATGGTACAGTGGACAACATCATGTCCCATGAAAACGACCTCACTAGTGCCCCCGCTGTACTAAATCAGAAAACCGCCGGAGTCATGATTCCGCTCTTTTCGATCCGGACAACACAAAATTGCGGGGTCGGCGAGATTCTGGATTTAATCCCCTTTATGGATTGGATGGCGGACCACCATCTTCGCGTGGTTCAACTCCTGCCGGTTTATGAAACCGCGCCGGAGGAAACCAGCCCCTACCAGGCCTTGAGCAGTTTTGCCATCGACCCCGTCTATCTTTCTCTCGTTCCAACAGAGGGCTTCCAGATCCATTCGGAAATCAGGGGATATCTCGAAACAGAGGGCATTCGATCCGATATCGCCCGGTGGCGCGAAAGCAAAACAGTCGATGTTAAACCCGTCCGCGCATTAAAATACCAAATCCTCCGGCTTGCCTTTTCCTGCTTTAAACGAGAGGCGTGGGATCCACAAAGTGATAGGGCACTGCGTTTTCAGGGCTTTATGAAAGCGCAGTGCTCCTGGCTGAAGGATTATGCCCTCTTTTGGCAATTGAAAGAGCGGCACGGCTGGCGGCATTGGCACGATTGGCCCGAGGCGTATAAAACTCGCGACCCCGGTGCGTTGTCCCTTTTTGAACAAGACGCGGCGGACGGCCTGTTGTTTATTCAATACGTCCAGTGGGTTTTGTGGTCGCAGTGGCAGACCGTCCGGGAACACGCCAAGACCCGCGAAGTCCGGATCATGGGGGACATGCCTTTCCTGGTCAGCCGCGACAGCGCGGATGTCTGGCGTGATCAGCACCTTTTTGATCAACGGATTTCCATCGGCGCGCCGCCGGATGACTTCAACGCCGACGGTCAGGATTGGGGGCTGCCTGTCTTTTTTTGGCATCAAATGGAAGCAGAGGATTTTAGATGGTGGCGGCTCCGGATGCAGGAAGCCCGTCAGTATTATGACTTGATTCGACTGGATCATGTTGTGGGCTTTTTTCGCATCTGGGTCATGCCAAAAGGAGAGCGGCCCTATTTTGAGCCTGCGGACGAAGGGGCGCAGCTTGGGCGGGGGAAGCGGCTGCTAGAAGTCATCCTCTCCGAGTTGGGCGCGTGTATTCCCATCGCGGAAGACCTGGGCTGTGTGCCCGATTTCGTCCGTCATACCCTATGTGATTTTCACATTGCCGGACACAAGGTGCTGCGTTGGGAAAAGCGGGGAAACCACTATCATCCGCCGAAGGACTATCCCTTTCTGGCCCTGGCGACTACAGGAACGCACGACACCTCGACGCTTTCCACGTGGTGGGACACCCTATCTGAAGAAGAACGGACGGGCTTTCTAGATCTGCTGAATCACACGGAGGGACTGTCGGCACAATCTCCCATGACCACAGCACTTCACCAGGCCATTATGGAGATGATGCTGGCTTCGGGGGCCGCACTGGTGATTTTTCCCATGCAGGATCTGTTGATGGAGCGGGGACAAATCAACGTCCCCGGTACGGTCGGCCCGCATAATTGGTGCTACCGGATGCCTGCCCTGATCTCAGCGCTTGACCAGTCGCCTCAGTATCGGGCGCGCCTCGCCTCGTTCAAAAGCGCGGTCAAGCGGTTTGAACGGGATGGGAGCGGTCATGGCTAGATCTCTGTCAATCAAAGGCCGGGGGGCGGCCCATAACCCACCCAACCGCTTTGATACACAGAACCGTATTGCCGAGGCTTCAGAAGGAGCCGGGCCTTCTCCCCCGACCCAATTGATCCGGGAGCGCGCTCGAAGCATCATTACCTATAACGACAGCCCGGATATCGGGTTTGACGCCAGTATCAATGTCTACCGGGGCTGCGAGCAAGGCTGTATTTATTGCTACGCCCGGCCCACGCATGAATATCTGGGGTATTCGGCGGGGCTGGATTTCGAAACCAAAATCATCGTCAAGGAAAACGCACCGGCCCTTTTGCGAAAAGCCTTGTCCGACACAAAATGGCAGCCGACCGTTCTGGCGATGAGCGGGGTGACGGACCCCTATCAGCCCGTTGAAAAGCAGCTTCGGCTGACACGGCAATGTCTTGAAATCCTGCTTGAATTTAGAAATCCCGTCGCAATTGTCACCAAAAATAGCGGCGTGACGCGGGATATTGATCTCTTGTCTCAACTTGCGCGCTTCGACACGGCGGCGGTTTTTATCTCCATCACGACCCTTGATCCGAAGCTGCATCAAAAGCTGGAACCCCGGGCCTCACGGCCTGAAAAAAGGCTGGAGGCGCTTGAGCGTCTCAGTCAGGCCGGCATCCCGACAGGCGTCATGGCCGCCCCGGTCATTCCCGGATTAAACGACTCGGAGATCCCCCAAATTTTAATCGCGGCTGCCAGAGCGGGCGCGGCCTTCGCCGGGATGACCCCGCTCCGCCTGCCACATGCGGTCGCCCCGATTTTTGAGGACTGGCTGACCCGGCACTTCCCGGATCGAAAATCAAAGGTGCTGAATCATGTCCGTGAAATGCGGGAGGGCCAACTCAATGACGCCCGGTTTTTCTCGCGAATGAAAGGAAGTGGTTTGTACGCAAAACAGATCCGGGAGCTCTTCGCCCTTTCACGCAGAAAGGCCGGGATGCCACAAATCATGCCGCGACTTTCGACGGATCATTTTAAATCCGTTCACCCGAAACAATTGTCTTTATTTTCTTGAAATAACGGTCGTTTTTGCTTGAAAGCGGGATTAAAAACTTGTACATTGCGTTCTGGAATTTCTAGGAGGAGACTGTTTTGAAAAAGATTTATTTGGAACTTGATGTTTCCGGCACAACCGGCGATGAGGCCTGGAACGCGATTGAACAGCCAAAAGGCTTTATCTCGGCTGTGATTCAGGATGCAAGCGACTCGCCCTGTAATCATGCCGATCAGGAATCTCACTCGGCGGGGGAATGGCGGGAAGTGTCTGTTCAGGTCGAAGCGGCCTGCTTCGACGAAGCGGTTGATTTTTATAAAAAGAATGAAAGAATTCTCGCGGTGGAAACGGAAGACTAGGCAAGCCTTCGCTCAAATCCCCTCGCGTCACCCCCCTACTTCATAAAATAATGATCCCGATAAAATTGCAGCTCTGCGATGGATTCCCGGATGTCGTTGAGCGCAAGATGGCTGCCCGCCTTCGCCGGCGCGCTGGGTCCCTTTGGATACCATCGCTTCACCAATTCCTTGATGGTACTGACATCGACATTTCGATAGTGTAAAAAGTTAAAAAAATCAGGCATGTAGCGCTCCAAAAACCGACGGTCGTGTCCGATGGAGTTCCCGCAAAGAGGTGCTTTGTTTTCCGGGCAATAGCGTTTCACGAAGTTGAGGGTTTGGTTTTCCGCATCGGCCATTGTCGTCGTGGATTCCTCGATCCGCTGATAAAGCCCTGATTTTGTATGGGTATCCCGGCTCCATTTTTCCATGTTAGCCATCGTTTCCTGGTCTTGGTGAATGGCTAAAACGGGGCCTTCTTCGAGGATGTTTAAATGACTGTCTGTTATAATGGTTGCGATTTCGACGATGGTATGTTTATTGGGATCAAGGCCAGTCATTTCAAGGTCGAGCCAAATCAAATGAGCCTTATTTTGTGAACGTGTCATGCATTCCCCGGATTGTGAAGGGTTGAAAAATGGCGTGCATCAGGGTGAGCGCCGGTTCATCCTGGCGGTCAGCATCACGGCTTCCGCGACTTCACGCATGGTTTTTCGATGATTCATGCTTTGCCGCTGGATCAGCCGAAAGGCCTCTTCCTCCGTAATGTTTCCCTGTTTCATAAGGATGCCCTTGGCGCGCTCCACGGCCTTCCGGGTTTCAAGCGCTTCCTGCAGGGCCGAGGACTGCTTCGAAAGGGTCGTGTTTTCCATAGCCACGGCGGCCTGATTCGCAACGCCCTGCAACAGATTCGTTTCCTCTTGCGTGAAAACGTGTTTTTCGGCGGTATAGCTGTTGAGCACGCCGACGACTTTATTTTTGATCATCATCGGCACGGAAAGAAGCGAGCGGAAGCCTTCCTTTTTTGCAAGCGATGAAAAACGATACAAGGGGTCGGTCGTAACATCAAGAACGGCAAACGGCCTTTTTTCCAAAACAGTCTTCCCCGAGATACTTTCTCCGATTTTGATCGGCGCTTTTCGCCGGTATTCCTGACTGAGACTCTGGGTGGCGACAACTTTGAGCTCGCCCTTTTTTTTATCGAGCAGCATAATCGAGCACAGGGTTGAATTCATCATGCCCGCCGTCATGGTGACGATGAGGTTGAGAATTTCCTCAATGTAGCGATCGGAGGTAATCGTACTGCTCAATCGGGACAGGGTCTCGAGCTGCATCGCCTTTTTTTTCATATCATCGTAAAGCCGCGCGTTGCCGATGGCGTTTCCGACTTGCTGGCTGATCGTCGAAAGCAGCGCGATCTCCTCTTCGGTGTGATCGTGTGGTTTTTCATGTTGAATATTTAAAACGCCGATCATGTCTCCCTTGCTGAGGATCGGAACCGAGACAAAGGCCTCGTAGCGATCTTCCGGAAGGTGTTGAAAAGCCTTGAAGCGGGGATCGCCCCAGGCGTTTTCAGAAATAGCGACCAGGCGCTGCTCCCGCGCGACCCAGCCGGTAATGCCTTCTCCCATCTCAACATGAATTTGTCCAATCAGCTTGGGGTGGGGAATTTTTGAGGCTTGCAGCACCAGTGCGTCTTTTTGTTCGTTGATGAGATAAATCAGACAAGCATCCGCATGCGTTTTTTCGACAACGAGCGCGACGATCTCTTTGAGGACCACCTTCAGTTCAAGGTTGGCGCTGATGGATTCCGTAATGCGTTGAAGCAGTTCGAGATCCTTTGTTTTTTTCAGGAGCGCCGTTTCAACATCGCTTTGTTTCTCGGGCGGATTTTTTTTGATCTGGACGGAGCCCATCGTGAATTGTCCTTACACTGTCCATTGAATATGAGCGGTCAAATTCGCAGGCGAGATACTAGCATGTTTTGATGCCCCCAGCAAGACAAAGCCCGGTACGCGCCTCTTCTTATTTTGACGTTTCACCTAAAAGAATCTATCATTTCGATTCATGACCCGAAAGATAAAATTGGGAGCACTGTTATGCCTTGGTCTGCTATTGTTTCTCGCCTTTTTGGGGGACAATAAAGAACACGCCATAGACCAGACTACCGCCGTGTTCCGAATGAATCTTTCAGCGGAGCCGCCCACGCTGGACTGGGCCCTGGCGACGGACAATGTCTCCATCCGTGTTATTGAAAATTTGATGGAAGGCCTGGCCGAATACGATGAGGCGCTTCGCCCGAAACCGGCCATCGCAGAGCGGTGGGAGGTCTCCGAAAATGGTCGAATCTATACCTTTCACTTGCGAAAAGATGTTTTTTGGAGTGACGGGAAACCGCTCACGGCGCATGATTTTGAATATGGGTGGAAGCGTCTGCTCGATCCGAAAACAGGGTCGGAATACGCCTATTTTTTGTACGATCTTCAAAACGCCGCCGAATACAATGCCGGGACCATGACAGACCCGAGCCGTGTCGGCGTGAGGGCCGTAGCTGACTTCACATTAAGGGTGACGCTAAAAAAACAGGCCGTTTATTTCCCGTCGATCACGACCTTTACCGCCACCTATCCTCAGCGTAAAGACCTGATCGAGCGATACGGCGACCATTGGACCGATCCTGAAAACCTCGTCGTCCTCGGCCCTTTTTTGCTGAAAGAATGGCGTCACGAATACCGGCTGACGCTTGCCGCGAATGAGGCCTATTACGGAGGTCGGCCCGCTCTGGATCGCATTGTTTTCTATGTGGTTTCAGAGGAAACGACGGCCTTGACGCTTTATGAAACCGGGGATCTCGACCGGGTCACGCTCCCCCCCATTGCAATTCCCCGATATCAACATCACGCGGACTATCAACACGCCCCTTTTTTAAGGGGATATTACTACGGCTTTAATGTTGAAAAAGCGCCCTTTAACGATGCGCGGATGAGGCGGGCCTTTTCGATGGCGGTGGATCGTTCCCAACTACCCCGTATTTTAAAGGGCGGAGAACTGCCGGCCACTTCATGGATCCCCGCCGGCATGTTCGCGCACAACCCCGACATCGGGCTTTCCTTCAATCCCGAAGCGGCCCGCCGGCTGATGGCCGAGGCCGGCTACGAAACGGCCTCGGAGGTGCCCCCGATAACGCTTGCATTCAATACCGATCCCACAAACCGCATGATCGCCGAGAATATTCAGGCCCAATGGAAAAAACATCTGGGAATCCCTGTCACACTGGACAACATGGAATGGAAGGTCTACCTTCGAACATTGAAGGAGGACGCGCCCCAGGTTTTTCGTCTGGGCTGGGGCGCGGACTACCCCGACCCCGATAATTTTATGAACCTTTTCACCGGCGCGAGCGGGAACAACAACACCCGCTGGGGGAACCCTGAGTACGACCGGCTTATTTCGGATGGGGCGAGCGAGCCGGACGCCGTAAATCGCCAGGCCATTTACGATGAGGCGCAGCGCATTTTGACGGAGTCCGAGGTGCCGATCATGCCGCTGTTTTTCGCGGCGCAAAACCTGCTGATCCGCCGGTCATTCGAGGGCCTTCCGGTCAACGCGATGGACCTGCTCCACTTCAAAAAAGTCCGGCTAAAAAACCCGAAAAAGGCACAATCCTGATGCTTATTTTTATTTTTCGCCGACTACTCTGGGCCATTCCGGTTTTGTGGCTCGTGGCCACGCTGACATTTGTGATGATGCATCTCGTACCGGGCGGCCCCTTTGACCGCGAAAAAAAGCTGCCCCTGGAAATCAAGGCCAACATTGAAGCGAAATACCACTTGGACCAGCCTCTGCCCATGCAGTATTTTTTGTATTTAAAGGGCCTGGTTCAGGGTGACCTGGGCCCATCATATAAATATGTGGGCCGCACCGTAAACGATGTCATCGCGGACACCCTGCCTGTTTCGATACAACTGGGATTCGCCGCGCTGACGATGGGTTGTCTGGCCGGACTTTTTTTGGGGGTTGTCTCGGGTGTTTTTTCCCAAAGTTTCTGGGACAAAATGATTTTGGTGATCACGACGGCGGGTATCTCCATTCCAAATTTCGTCATCGGGGCCATCCTTATTTTGATTTTTTCTCATTATTTCAAGATACTCCCTCCCGCCTTGTGGGAAGACGCGCGCAGCATCGTGCTCCCGGCCGCCGCCCTCGGCCTGGCCCCCACAGCCTACATCGCACGGCTGGTTCGTTCGAGTATTTTAGAAGAAATTCGTCATGATTATGTCCGGACGGCGCGCGCGAAGGGCTTTTCTGAGATTCGCATCCTTCTCCGCCACGTATTGAAAAACGCCATCACGCCGGTCATTACCATTCTCGGCCCGCTCACAGCGGCTCTCGTCACCGGCTCCTTTGTGATCGAGTTTATCTTTTCCGTGCCGGGGATGGGGAAATTTTTTATCACGGCGGTCACCAACCGGGACTATCCGCTCATCATGGGTGTGACGCTCGTGTACGCCTTCCTCATTGTGCTGGCAAACCTTGCGGTTGATATTTTATACACCCTGGCCGATCCCCGCGTGAAACTCGAGTAATTTAAGATGACCCGGCGTCCATTTTTTCAAAAATTCAGGCGGGGGCACGCGGCAGTCGCCAGTCTCATTTTCATCCTGCTGTTACTCGGCGTCGCCTTGCTGGGAGAGCGGCTCTCCCCTTATCCGCATGATTTACAAAACGTCGAGGAAAGTCTATCTCCGCCAAATCCACGACACTGGATGGGGACGGATGAGCTCGGGCGCGATCTTTTATCTCGTCTGATCTATGGCACCCGGGTTTCAATGGCTGTCAGCCTGTTGACAGGGTTTTCGGCCCTCGTGCTGGGCACCTGCTACGGGGCGGTTTCAGGATATGCCGGAGGGCGCGTGGATGACATCATGATGCGGGGAGTGGATGTGTTGTACGCAATTCCGGATCTATTGTTAATTATTTTGGTGACCGTACTGATCGGACGGGGTGTCACGGGTGTGTTTCTGGCCTTGAGTCTTGCGGGCTGGATTACGGTCGCCCGCCTCATTCGCGGGGAAGTCCTGCGGATAAAGGAATTCGCCTATGTCGAAGCCGCACGCGCCTTTGGCGCAACTCATTTCACCATTCTTTTCAGACACATCCTCCCCAATACTCTGGGGGTGCTTATCGTCACCCTGACCTTTCGAATCCCCATTGCGATTCTGGCTGAGTCCACTTTAAGTTTTATCGGCTTGGGGCTGACCCCCCCGGCGGCCAGCTGGGGCACGCTGGCGAATGAAGGCTGGAAGGCACTAAAATTCTACCCTCACCTCATTCTATTTCCCGGGCTCGCAATTTTCTTCACAATGCTGGCGTTTAATTTTTTAGGGGATGGTCTGCGTGACGCATTGGACGTTCAGCACACGCGGTGAAGAAATAAAGCAGATGAAATACAAGGAGTGTGTTGACTACTTAAGATTCATCGAGCGGGGCTGACACCCAAGTCCCGATCAGTGGCGTGACTGTTCGTATCCCCGGATAGAGCGACTGCGCAAAGCGGGAGTTGTACCAAACCTCGAGTTGCGAAGCCCCGGCCCCCGTAAACCCATCGAAGCTGTACATAGCGCCATAGACGGTAAAACGGTGTTCGATCTCAATGGTTTCCTGAGACAAAAACAGACCTTCGAGATTGATGTTCATCAGAAAAACGTCCACGCCATTGGGATAGCTCGCGACAGGAGGAGAGGGGGCGATGAAATTCCTGCCTGTCACGTTCCCTTCAATTTCGATCGGGCCTGAGAAATAGAAATAGCCTTTAAATTTTCCACCGTGGATCTTCAGCGCCGGCGCACTGTGATTGTCAATCCAGACCAAGTGGTTTTTTGAGACCTTTCCGTTAAAAACATGGTCAAAGCTGTCGATATGCTTCCCATCCTCATCTAAAATATGAGCCCCATTTTTAAGCAGGTGCTGTCCATCTGGCGAGACCGTATAATAGGCACCATGCTTTTTGACAAAAGACCTAAGCCGTTTCACTTTTATTTTATCAAGCACAACATCACTCCCTTTATTTTGAGTGATGTTTGGCCTGGCAAGGTAGGTATCTCC
>JBHHXB010000082.1:0-10343 GCA_046756825.1 Nitrospiria bacterium
ACTCAGGCTGTGCCGTGAAGACTTCGACTTTTTGAATTTTCCGGGTTTCAACGGCCTGGGGTGCATCCTTGGCGCACCCCGAAATCAGAGAAAAACCGATCAAACAAACAAGCAGGGATTGTCTCTGTTTTGCCAACACTGAAAGCATCATTAAACTCACGGAAAAAAAGGCTTTTTTAGCACAGCAGAAGGAAGCCGCTCAACTTGCGGGCGAAATTAAAATCAGTTATCATCAATTCATGGTATGAGTATCCGGCCTTCATGACACACACAACAGACAGTCCGCTTCAAACCAGCCGCGAAGCACTTTTCGAAGGCCAGGCCTTGCTGGCCGACCCGATTCACAATTATATCCCCTTTACCGTCCCTTTTAACAGTACGGATGAAACGACTGAAAAAGACCTGATTGATTCAAAGTGGATGCAGCGGCTCCGGTATATTTTTCAGCTTCAGTCCGCGCGCTGGGTGTATCCTGCTGCCGAGCATACGCGCTTTGTGCACTCCATCGGCGCGATGCATGTGGCGGGGCGTTTCGCAAGGCATTTATATCCGTCACTAAAGGACGTTGTTTCCGATACGCCTTCCGCGGCCTATATTGAAGCCTTGCTGCGCGTCGCTGTTTTACTGCACGATATCGGTCACGGACCCTTTTGTCATTTCTTCGATCACAATGTTCTGCATCGATTTGACCTCACGCACGAAAAATTGGGGCAAACCATTATTTGCCAGGAGCTGAGCCACCTCATCCAAAAAATCAAACGCAGTCCCAGCGGTTTTTTTGCTCCCGGGGAAAGCCTTGAGCCCGAGCACGTGGCCTTTCTTATTCATAAAGAATACAATTATCGAACCCCGGCGCACTACCCGCGATGGCTGGTTATTCTCAAACCACTCTTGTCCGGTATTTTTACGGCGGACAATCTCGACTATGTCCTGCGCGATTCTTTTATGTGCGGGGTTTCAATCGGCCCCATTGATTTAAATCGCCTGATTCACTATACCTTTTTCACGAAAGAGGGACTCACGCTCCACAAGGCTGGTCTTCCGGCGCTGACGATGTTTTTAAACGCCCGCTCCTATCTTTATTCAAATGTTTATTACCACCGCACAACCCGGTCTCTCGACACCCACATGAAGGATATTTTTGAAGCCACCATTCAGGAAATTTTCCCCAGGAATCCGATGCACCACTTGAGCGCGTATGCGGATTTGACCGACTGGTCGCTTCTCCTCAAAGTCAAGTCCTGGAAAAACGCGCGATCAAGCCATAAAAGACAGCTTTGTCAGGAATGGGAAAGGGTACTCCACCGCGACATCAAGTGGAAAATGGCTTATGACACCACGCTGACCTCGGATGAAGATGCCTCCGTCACACCCCGGATTCATCCCGACAAATTGGCCGAGCGTATGCGGGGGCTGCTCCCCAGAAAACTGAAAGATCTTGAATTCCGGGTGGACATTGCTGTTCAGGATCCCCGGCCCAGTGACCCGGTCGGCATGGGCGAGCGGCAGCTTTATGTGTACAATCCTTCGACGGGCGGCGTGTCCAAGGAAGGCCTGACCGAATTTGTCAGCCCCTTCCCGGCCAGTCTTTCTCAATGCCGGGTTTTTGCACTGAATCACGATCACGATGCCGCCTTGTCGCATGCCGCTGAAACGGCCTTGGCGGAGCTGGATCAATAAAGTTAGGCATCGTTTTGTCACAGATATCTTTTCTGAAATGTGTTTTAAGGAGCGTACAATGCGAAAAATTGGACTGATTTTCAAAACCCGGCTCCCGTACTTTGCGGGCTTTGTGCTTTGTTTATCCATGACGATGCCCTGTGCCGCACCGGCCCTCGCCGCCGGTCCGGACGGGGTTCCCTTTGAAGATCCGAAGTACCAAAGCCTGATCAAAGAACTGACACAGAAATATGATTTCAAACGGGACGAACTGGATGCCGTGTTTAAAAAGGTGGTTTTTAAAAAAGACATCATCGACAAATTCGAGCGTCCCGCGGAGCGCCTGCCTTTTTACCGCTATCGTAAAATCTTCATTAAGGACGACATGGTCAAGCGCGGCCGCGCCTATCTTGCCGAGCACGACGCGCTCCTTTCGGAAGTCGAGGCTGCCTACGGCGTTGAAAAAGAAATCATTGCCAGTATATTAGGTGTCGAAACACGATTCGGGAAGCCCGGTATCGAGCGGTACCGCGCTTTTGATGTGCTCAACACCGCTTATTTTCTGTATCCGAGACGCGAGAAATTCTATCGCGGCGAGATTATCGCGTTTTTGCGACTCTGCCGTCAGGAGGGCATCGACCCTTTTTCGGTGAAAAGCTCTTACGCGGGCGCCTTCGGCGTGCCGCAGTTCATCCCCTCCAGTTTTTTGAGATACGCGGTGGATTTTGACAAGGACGGGAAAACCGATCTCTGGCATTCAAAACGGGACATCTTCGCCAGTGTGGCCAACTACCTTAAAAAATTCGGGTGGAAAAAAGGCGAGCTTTTGTACCTGCCCACACAAATCTACCGGGACTCCCCAGGGCTAAAAAAAATGCTGGGACGTGGTTTTCGAAAAACCGTTTCGGTATCAAAGGCCATCGAAATGGGGATCGAAATTCCCTACCCCGCGAAAGCAGATGAGTTAATCTCTTTTGCCTATTTTGAACCTAACCCGAAGGAAAAAGAAGTCATCGGTCTTTTTGGAAATTTCCGCGCCATCACCCGTTACAATACCTCCGTGCACTATGCGCTGGTCATCGTCCATCTTTCGAGACGACTGACCATGTAACAAAGCCGTCGCGTAGTGGAATCCCCCATGCAACGCATACGATGATTCCCGTAATCTGACGCATTGCGCCTTATTTTTCAGGATGTTATGCTTGTCCTCATGCTGAGAAAGTATTTCGGGTTCATTGTGAATCACGCGTATGTGGTCATGGGCTTGATTGCGGCGGCGACGGTTTTTTTTGTGACCCATGTCGGTTCTGTCCGGACAGAGATCGATCCCAAGCAGATTCTGCCCCAGACCCACCCCTATATTGAAACCAACACACGCATCGAGCAGCTCTTTGGCGGCGGACGGGTGATTATCGTCGGGGTCGCGGCGAAAAAAGGGGATATTTTTACCCCGTCTTTTCTTGCCAAAATCGACCGGCTGACCCGTGAAATCAAAACCATCCCCGGCATTTACGCAGACAACGTCCTCAGTATCGCCTCCAGAAAAGTGAAAAATCTACGTTTTAATGAAGAGGGTTTTGATGTCGAACGATTGATGCCCGTCGTCCCGGAAACCCAAACGGAGGCGGACGCCATACGGGATCGGGTGTTCAACAATCCTCTCTATGTCGGGGCGCTGGTTTCCGCCGATGCCACGGCGGCCGCGATTATCATCGACGTGCAGGATACCGAGTCTGCCAGGCAAAGCGGTGCCGTCGTTGGTGAAGCATCGAG
The DNA here is from genome assembly GCA_046756825.1 of Nitrospiria bacterium. Classification (GTDB taxonomy): domain Bacteria; phylum Nitrospirota; class Nitrospiria; order SBBL01; family JAADHI01; genus JAADHI01. The sequence goes on from JBHHXB010000082.1 coordinate 3,433, forward strand.
GAAACCGGCTGGGGATTTGGCGCTTTACGAGGCCTTGCGGCGCGTGACAGAAAAGGAAGAGGATGTTGAAGCCGAGATTCACTTGGGCGGTCTGCCCGTTTCCCTGGCCTTTCTGGAAAAAGACGCCGCCCTGATGAACACCCTTGTGTTTCCTGTGGCCTTTTTGGTCATCATGCTGGTGCACTACCGTGCCTTTAAAACCCTGCAAGGCATGCTGATCCCGGCGCTGACGGCCTTTTTAAGCGGTTTTTGGGCCTTGGGGCTGATCGGCTTTCTAGAGATGAGGATTGATCTTTGGACCAAGGGCCTGACGCCCATCCTCATTGTGGCGACCGCCGCCGGACATTCTGTTCAAATTCTCCGTCGTTTTTATGAAGCACTGGAATATGCCATCGGCATGGATGTCCCCGAGCCCGCGCAAAAAACCGCCGTGATCGAGGCCACTTCTAAAATGGCGCCGGTGACGCTTTCCGCAGGCTTTGTCGCCGCTGCGAGTTTCGCCTCTTTGATCACCTTTAAGCTGCCGACCTTTCAGTCCTTCGGGCTCATGACCTCCTTCGGCATTTTAAGTGCGCTTGTATTAGAAATGACGCTGATTCCGGCACTCCGCTCTCTCATCCCGCCGCCGAGCGGCGAAGAAATGTCCGTCGTCCTGGCCCGTCCCGCGTCGGGCCGTTTGCTCAGCGCTTTTGGCGCGTGGGCGCTCAGTCCAGTGCGGAAAAGAGTCCTCTGGGGCGGGGTCGTTGTATTTCTCGTCCCGCTCGCTTTTTCGACTCAGATTCCACGCGCGAACAGCTTGAGAAACCTTTTTTTTGACCGCACGGATCTAAGGCGGGACGACGCCGTTCTAAACGAGAAATTCGGCGGTACCTCCACGTTGAATGTGCTCGTCACCACACAAAAACCAGGCGGTCTGAAAAACCCCGACATCATGCGGGCGATGGGAGGGCTTCAGGCGGAACTCAAAAAAAATCCCATGGTCGGGCGCACCGAATCCTATGTCGATTACGTCAAGGGCATGCGCCGCTCGTTTTACGGGGGAGATGAAAAGGAAGCACAGGTTCCGGCCACGCGGGAAGAGGCCGCGCAATTTCTATTTCTCTATTCGGTGTCGGGAAATCCCGATGACTTCAAACGAGTGGCCGATGTTTCCTTTCAGCATGCCGTGCTGATGACCTTTCTTAAATCGGACGCCACTGAACTTGCGGAAGACCTGATCCCCCGGATTCAAGCCTATGCGTCCGAGCATTTTCCGCCCGGTGTTTCCATCGGCTTCGCGGGTTCTGTGCCCGTCACGCTTGCGTTGAATCAGGTCATCATTCGTGGGAAATTGCTGAACATCGCCCAAATGATCTTGATCTGTTTTCTCATGGCCTCCGTCGTTTTCCGCTCGCCGACGGCGGGCTTGTTTGTGTTGATCCCGCTCTTGATTTCGTTGGCCTGGAATTTTGGTTTTCTCGGCATGACCGGCATACCATTGGGGGTTTCCACCGCGGCGGCCTCGGCGATCTCCGTGGGACTGGGGGCCGATTACGCGATTTATATTTTATACCGCTTTCGCGATGAGCTCTCCGTGAACCGGCATTTGGAGCGTGTTGTCAATATCACGCTCACGACGGCGGGACACGCGGTTTTTCTCGTCGCGGCGGCCTTCGGCATCGGCACCCTCCTTGTCGCCTTTCCGGGCTACTACCTTCATATCGAGGGTATCTTGATGCCGCTGGCCATGCTCACGAGCGCGCTCGCCGCCGTGATTATCCTGCCCTCCCTCGTGATGGCTTTTCGACCCAAATTCATGTTCCGGGTCCGGCCAAGTGAATGGATCGAACTGCACACACGCGGCGAATTCCAAAAATATAACGTCGATGGCGATGTTCTGCGTCCTCCGGCCGATACTCAAAAAACAGATTGAGAATCAGAAAACTGGCTATATCTGACGGGAAACCGGGAGGAAAGCCCGTCACGCTGCCTCGATCAGCGGGGAAAAGGCGATGGTTTTATAAGCTGGCGGCCCCAGTATGATCATCGGCTGCCTCTTGCATCATTTTTTTAGCTCGTCTTCATTTTTTTGCGGGCACGGCACGCCCCATAGGTCTCGGTAACCCATGCCTAAATGCCGCGTGAAGCCTTCGCGGACGCAGGGATCTTTCTTTCGGAAGTCCCCAGTCTTCGAGTCAATGCTTATGTTGTGAGAAACGTAACTGGTGGTTACGCAGAGCGAATAAAAGAAACGGGCGGTCAGTCGGCTTGAACTGTGACAATTTGTTACAGTAAAAAGACTCAGAAATTATAACCCATTGAATTTATTGGTGTCCCCAAGGGGATTTGAACCCCTGTTACCGCCGTGAAAGGGCGGTGTCCTAGGCCAAACTAGACGATGGGGACGATAAAGTCGAAAGATACTACAAAGCTGACCTGAAGATGTCAAGGCTAATTTAAAGTCCGTTTACGAAAGTGGATAGATTTCGCCGAACTTTGCTTCGAGGTAGCGGATGAAATAAGCGGGGTCGAGAGGTTCTCCGGTGACGCGCTCAATGAGATCATCACTCGTATATTGTTTTCCCCAGCAATAGATTTTTTTATTCAGCCATGTTTTCAAGGTCACGAGATCGCCCGCCGAAAGTCTTTCGGGTAAGTCTGCGATCTCTCGTTGGGCTTGATTGAAAAACTGCGCCGCGTACAGATTCCCCAGGGTATACGTCGGAAAATAACCAAAGGCACCGCCGGCCCAATGCACATCTTGCAGCACGCCGTCCGCGTCGGTTTCCGGCCGGATGCCCAGGTAGTCCTCCATCTTTTGATTCCAGGTTTCGGGCAGCGCCTCGACAGGCAGATTATCCTCAATGAGCATGCGTTCGATTTCAAAACGCAGCATGATGTGGAGGTTGTAGGTGACTTCGTCGGATTCGACACGGACGAGCGACGGCCGCACCCCGTTGATCGCCGTATAAAAGGTGTTAAAATCCGTGTCCTTCAAATTTTCAGGGAAAACAGTTTGCAGCTTGGGGAAAAAATAGGCCCAAAAAGAACGTGAGCGGCCGACGTTGTTTTCCCACAAGCGGGACTGGCTTTCATGAATGCCGAGTGAAATCGACTCTCCCAAGGGCGTGCCGTAATATTCCTCCGGCAGGCCCTGATCGTAAAGACCGTGTCCGCCTTCGTGTATCGAGCTGAAGAGCGCGGACGGCAGGTCGTGCGCGTCAATCCGTGTGGTCAGCCGGACATCACTGGGGTGAAAGGAAGTCGTAAAAGGGTGTGCCGAGCGGTCCTGCCGTCCGGTGTTGAAATCGAAACCCATTGTTGACAATACGCTCAGCCCGAAGTCCCACTGCCGCTTGGGATCGTAATACTGCTTCAACAGGGCCTCGTCGGTTTTGACTTCGGATTGTCTGATTTTCTCCACAAGCGGTACGAGTTTCGACTTGAGCGCATCAAAAAGCGGTACGATTTTTGCCGTTGTCATGCCCGGCTCGAATGTGTCCATCAGGGCGTCATAGCGCGATACGGCATAGCCCACATACTCGGCTTCCTGTTTCTTGAGTGCGATGATACGTTGCAGGTTTGGGGCGAACAGCGAGAAATCATTGTTGCTCCGCGCTTCCACCCATACGGCATGCGTAAGCGAGGTCTCCAAGCCCAGCGTTCGCACAAAATCGGCGGGCAGACGCGTCGCGCGGTGATAGTCCCGCCAGGCTTCCCGTAAAAGGGCCCGTGAGGGGACATCCCATGCGTCCGATTTCAACGCGCCCGTTTTCAAATCCACAAATTCGGAAAGGGCGCGCCGCATTTTGTCTCCCGTCCGGCTCTCGTGCGCAAGGCCCTTGAAGTACGAAATCTGGGCTGCCCGCGCCGCGGCACCCCCCTTGGGCATGTAGGTTTCCTGATCCCAGGACATGAGGGCGGTTGCGCTTGAGATGTGTTGAATTTCCTGTAAAACACGGATGAGTTCTTGGAGGTGTTCTAATGTTTTCATGAAGTCGCTCGCCCCAAAAAATTAAAGCAGGCCGGCTTCCAGCCCGGAATGTAGTCTTGCTCCAATGTTTTGATTTGAAAACCGGCGTTTTGAATCAGTGCGGGCATGTCGCGGTTGAGGTGGCACCCGCCCGTGAACCGCCCCCACAGACCGTTCATGCGGTGTTGCCAGCGGCGGATGTTTTCGTCCTTTGACAAACCATGCTCGCAGAAAATGAGCTCGCCCCCGGGCTTCAGCACGCGCCGCATTTCGGCCAATGCGTCGCTGATGCGCGGAACTGTGCACATCGTGTAGGTTACCAGTGCGGTATCGGCGCAGCCATCGGGCAGAGGAATTTGCTCGGCTGATCCCGCGATGAAATCGACATCCAAATCCGTTCCTTCAACGCCCCGCCGGGCCATGCCGCGCATCTCCTCGGAAGGATCGAGTCCCCAGATTTTTTCGACTTGGTCGGTCTGGTAAAACGGCAGGTTCAAACCCGATCCGATCCCGATTTCCAGCACCCTTCCCGTCGCGAAGGGCACCACCTTTTTCCGCTGTTCATTGATGACGCCCAATCCGCAGACAAAGTGCAGCAGTTTAGGCAGAACATAGGTATCGTAAAATCCCATTCCTAGGGTTTCTCCGCTGTTTGCTCCGGCCCTTCGGGGCCGAGGGGTTGGATGAGGACGATGAGTTGCGGGAGCAACGTCATGGCGGCGATGAGGGCGATGACCATGGCCAGGCCCGTCAGAATGCCGAAGTAGATGCTGGGGATGAAGTTCGAGAGTGTGAGGATGGAAAAGCCGATGACGATGGTCACCGAGGTGTAGTACATGGCGTAGCCGATGCTTTCGTGGCAGCGGCGCAGTGTTTGGATGTAGTTACGGTCCTTGGGGAATTCGTGCCGGAAGCGGTGGATGTAGTGGATGGTGTCGTCCACGGCGATGCCGACACTGATGGCGGCGATGGTGATCGTCATCATGTCGAGCGGGATGCCCAGCCAGCCCATCATGCCGAGCACGATGCCGATGGACAGCAGATTGGGCATGATGGCGATGAAACTGAACCAAAAGGATCGAAACAGCACCAAAAACATGAGCATCAAGGCCATGACGGTCACGCCCAGGGTTTTGATTTGGGAATCGAACAGGCTTTGGAGCATGTTGTTGTACAAGACCATCATGCCGGTGACCTGCACGTTTTCCGGCTTTAATTCAAAATCGTTGCTCAAGTCCCGCCGGATTTTTTTCAAAAAAGCGTCGCGCTTGAGTGTGGGCTCGGAATCCCGCACGCGGATGGCGAAGCGGGCCTGGTTGTGTTCGATGGACACATAGGGCGTCAGCACCAGGGCAATGATTTCCTCCGGCAGTTTTTCATAAAGTACGGCGAGTTCGAAGTTGTCGAGCGGCTCCCCCTTGTTGAGATGTTCGGCGACTTGAAGCATCGTCCCCAGTGAAAGCACCTTCCCCGTTTCGGGGAGGCCGTTCAAGTAGGTATTGATCTTTTTGATCAGCGCCATTTTGTCTGTCGTAAACCAGTATTTGTCGGCGCTTTCTTCCTCCTCAAATTCCTCGAAGTCGGCGAACTCGTCGTCTTCAAAATCGTCCGGGGCACTGGCTTCGGGCGCAGGTTCTTCCGGCGCGGTTTCAAAGTGAATGGCAACATCCAGAGGTGTCGTTCCGCCAAGGTGCTGGTCAATGAGTTTCATACCCTGGTAGATTTCAGTTGATTGCTTGAAATAGTCGATAAAGCTGTTTTCGACGACAAGGCGCGTGATGCCGATCACGCTAAAAACAAACGCGATGCCGCTGACTGCCATGATGAGTTTGCCGTGCTTGGCCGTGAAATCGGCGAGGATGGCAGTTAAGGGAAAGGTGGGTTTTCGCGAGGAATCGGAGACAGCCTTGTCCATGAAAATCAGCACGACCGGGAAGATGAGAAAGGTAAGGACGAGGGAGACGCTGATGCCCGCGATCATCATCCAGCCAAAATTGATGACGGGCAGGATGTTGCTTAAAACAAGGGAGGCGAAGCCCGCGATGGTCGTCAGCGCGGCATACAAGCAGGGCTTGAACATGGAGGTCACGGTTTTGAAAATCAAGTCCCGGTTCTCCGCCTCGGGATGGGCTTCTTCCAATTCGCGGTAGCGCACGATGAGATGGATGGTGATGGCCATGGTAATGATCAATTGCAGGGAGATGAAGTTGGATGAAATGACCGTGACCTCCCAGCCGAAAAGCCCCAGGAAGCCCGCCATCGCCAGCGTCGAGAAAAAACAGCAAAAGAGCGGGATGATGATCCAGCGTGTTCGTCGGAAAATGACTTTTAGAGTGACGATGAGGAAAAAAAGCACGCCGAATCCGAAGAGCTTGAGGTCCTTTTTGATGAAGGTAATGAGATCGTCAGCGATCATGCTGACGCCCCCCAGAAAAAGATCGGCGTCGTCGCGGTAGCGGTCCATGACAGCGCGAATTTCGACGATGTTGCGGTGTCGGACGGTCTTGACGCCTTCGTTGTGCCGACGATAAGCGGCGCGCACGGCGGCATCCTCCGCCTTTTCTTCGGGCGTCAACCCGACTTGGCGTGCCTTGTCGCGGAGGGCCGTTCGTTTTTCGAGCAGGTCTTTTGCGCGCGTATCCGGCGGAAAGATCACTTGAAGCGCCGTTGTTTTTAAATCTGGGCTGACGAGCAGGTTTTGATAAATCGGGCTGTTTTGAAACTCCCTTCTCGCCAAGGCCTTGTCTACCTTGGGGGAACGGAGCGTGATGACGCCTGTGGACAGTTCTTTAAGCGGGATGGGCGGACTTTCCAACAGCGGGACATCCAGCATCGACAGCACGGAAGAGACCCCTTGAAGCGCTTCTAAGTCAGATTGAAGATTCGCAATCCGCTCAAGTGTTTCGTCGGAAAAAAGGTCGCCCTTGGGGGCATAGGTGATGACGACGAAATCCTGCTC
>JBHHXB010000083.1:0-10325 GCA_046756825.1 Nitrospiria bacterium
GTATACGAAAATTTTTGCGATGTGCCTTTTTCTCAAAAGTCAAGAGAAAAATGTCCACAACATGCTGTTTTTATTGAACATTCAAAGCCTCCAATCCACGCAAATTCCTAACCGGAAATTACTGATATTACTCTAAAGTGCAATCAACAATAAAATGGCGTACCCTACAACAATGCGTTCCTTCATGCGACAAAAGGCAATGCCACCCAAGCACAGATCCGTTGCGCCTCTGTTAAAATGGGGCGTAACGCTTGTCTGTTTATGGATCAGTCCTCTCGTTTTTGCCGGTAAGCCTCATGACAACCCATCGCCAGTGGAGATCGAGACACTCAGCTTCCATGATTGGAGAGTCGCCGCGTCATCAAAAAGTGACGCGAAAAAAAGTTGCCACATTCAATTTCAAGGCGTAAACCGACAGAGGATCCAGATCACGCTGAGGCTGTCCATGCTCAAGGAACATCCCTCGGCCAGTAACGCAAAGGCAATTACCATTCTCAAGATTTCAGCGGATCAAATCAATGTCCCCGGCCCCTCCGATATCACCCCGATTCCAATCACCCAGGCCTGGGTTGAGACCAGCACCGTCACCACCCTGGGGGAGCTGGAAAAAATTGACGCCGCACCTCAATCCGCTTTTTTAGGGGCATCGAAGGGGGCAGGCCTGTTCTTCGAAATTTTAAAAGGTATTCGAAAAAGTGACCTGGTTATCGGGTACCGCCAAAAAGCAGAGCGCCTTCCTAAAATCTTCCAGGCACCGGGACCTCCGGTAAAGATTTTCACGCAATTACAAGGCTGTCTGGCCAAAAGCGCCGCATTTTTCTAGCGGTGCGGCATCGAGGTTTCTGCATAACGGCTGCTCTATTTTTCTGGTTTGAGGCGAACAGCAATATCTTAAGATGTCCTGTAAACGAATGACTTTGTCCTGATGATCTCCGGCCCTTTCTTGACAGTTTTTAAGCTTCAATGTACGGTTAAGATTATTATGCTTTTATAAAAACAGGAGGCGATTTAATGGCATTTGGACGAGAGGAGAGCAGCACAAAAGGTGCCGAAGAACTCATTATCTTCATGGGAAAAGGCGTTGAACTCAAAGGGGATATCGAATTTGAAGGGTCTGGGCGTCTTGATGGAAAGGTCGAAGGGAAAATCCAAGTCAAGGGATCTCTTATTTTAGGGGAAGGCGCGGTCATTTCCTCCGAAATTGAAAGTGGAACCGTCATCGTCGGAGGCAGGGTCACAGGAAAGATTTTAGCCCACAAAAAGGTTGCCCTCCTGAAAACGGCCATTGTCAATTGTGAAATTGTCACCCCCTCGCTCGTGATTGAAGAAGGCGCTCAGTTTAACGGCACCTCCCGGATGGGACGACGCGAGGAAGACAAGGTGCCGGTCTTTACCCCTGCCCTGGCGGAAGATTCAAAACAAAAACCCCTGATTCAGGCGGTCAAATAACGTCTGATATTTCTCGAATAGCCAAACCTGAGCCTCTGTCCAGTTCATCTCGCGTGCACTGGGCCAGAGGCTTTCTTTTTTACAGGGCATTGAATCGTGCCTCCGCCGACCACTTCATCTCCTTGGTAAAAAACAATGGCCTGTCCCGGTGTAATTCCCTCCACCGGCTGGTGAAACCGGATTGCCACATGCTCCCGGCTCGGCCTGTCTTCACGTATCGAGAGCGTCGCCCGCTCGGTTTTGGCGCGGTGACGCACTCTGGCCTCAACCGTGATTGGTTCCACGGGCGGGCCATCCCCTCCCCAAACCAAATCAACGGCCGTACACGTTTCCTGTAACAAATCATCCTTCGAGCCAATAACCACCCGATTGTCTTCCGCTTCGAGACGGGTCACATAGCTGCGTTCCCCCAGGGCGACCTTCAGTCCCCGCCGCTGACCCACGGTATAAAAGGCAAGCCCTTCGTGCTGCCCGACCACTTCGCCCGTCGTGCTCAGCATTTCGCCGGGGACGACGGCCTCCGGGCGTTGCGCCTTTAGGAAAGACCGGTAGTCTTTTTGCGTCACGAAACAGACTTCCTGGCTTTCCAGAATTTCCTCATAAGGAAGATCCATTTCAGAGGCCTTTTGATAGACCGCCGCTTTGGTCATCCCCCCCAGCGGAAAAAGGGTCGCGGCCAATTGACCCTGGCTCAACCGGTAAAGAAAGTAGCTCTGGTCTTTATTAAGGTCTGTTCCCTTTAAGAGCGCGTAGCGGTTCTTCTCCGGCTTATATTCAATCCGGCTGTAGTGTCCCGTCGCGAGATAGTCCGCGCCGAATGTCCGCGCTGCTGAAAGAAGTTGGGCAAACTTGACCCGTTCGTTGCAACGGACACAGGGATTGGGTGTTTGGCCGATCAGGTAGGTATCGCAAAAATCATCGATGACTTCTTTTTGAAAGAGTTCTTGAATATTGAGTGCATGGTGGGGAATCGAAAGCTGCTTCGCGACGTGCCGCGCCAATCCGATTTTACAGCAGGATCGATCCTGCCAGGGCTTTTCGTCCTCGTTCTCATCTTCCCAAAGGGTGAGCGTCACGCCGATCACTTCATGACCGGCTTCCTTCAGCAGCGCCGCTGTCACAGCTGAATCCACGCCGCCGCTCATGCCGACTACCACACGGCAGGGCGCGCGTCTGCCTGGGATATCCCCAGGGGGCGGATTCACGCCGAAGACACTTTGGGGGTTGGCGCGGCCTTTTTCATCTCACATTGGCCGTTGAAGGACACGCCTTCGTCGATGATGAGGGCCGATGTGTTAATCGAGCCGTTCATTGTTGCGTTTTTTAGAAAGTGAATTTGCTTGGTGGCCTGAAGATCCCCGGAGACTTTTCCGGCGCAGACGATGCTGCCCACTGAAATTTTTGCGTCAATCACCGCGGATGCTCCGATGATCAAGTCTCCCTGCGAAACAATCTCCCCCTCCATTTTTCCATCAATGCGAATCGCGCCTTCGTATGTGAGTACACCTTTGAAAGAAGCGTCTTTTCCTAAAAATGCCACAATATCTTCATTATTCCGGGCCATGGTTTCTCCTACCGTAATACCGCATTACGTTATTTTAAAAATGTTTATAAAAGTTTTTCCAAAATTCGGTCCAAATCATTCAACGAATAATAAGCGATTTTAATTTCTCCGGCCTTCCCTTGCTGTGTCAGCTTGACCTTTGTGCCCAGTGACCGGCGCAGGCGGTCTTCCACGACGGCTAAATCCGGGTTTTCGGGTGCGGGGGGCTGTGTTTTTTTTACAGACGGCTGTTTTTTGAATTGCTGAACACGCGCTTCCGCCTGACGCACCGAGATACCGCGATGCTTGATTTCCTCGGCAAGCTTTCGCTGATCGTCCTTAGATTCAAGCGACAAGAGCGCCTTGGCGTGTCCCATCGAAAGCCGTCCCGTGGAAACATCGTCCCAAAGTTCAGGCGGGAGCTGCAACAGCCTCAGGAAATTCGACACAGACGAGCGGTCGATTCCCATGCGGACCGCAATGGCTTCCTGGGTGAGTGAAAATTCAGAGATCAGTTTTTCATAGGCCTTGGCCTTTTCAATCGGATTTAAGTCCTCCCTCTGAAGATTTTCGAGGACAGCCCATTCCATCAACTCCCGCTCTTCAACCGTTTTGACGATTGCGGGAATTTTTGAAAGCCCGGCGAGCTTTGCGGCGCGCCAGCGGCGCTCCCCTGAAATCAGCTCAAACACACCGGTATCGATTTTCCGAACCGTGATGGGCTGAATCAGACCATGCTGCCTCAAGGAAGCGGCCAAGGATTCGAGCGCGGCTTGATCAAAAGTCTGTCTGGGCTGATAGCGGTTCGCGATCACGGATTTAAGGTCAAGATTCAACAGCCCTTCTTTTTCTTCCCCGGCCGTCGGCACCAGAGCCGCCAAGCCCAGACCTTTTTCCCCAAACCCTTTCCCCAAGGCCTTGCGCTTCATGAAATCGTCCCACGCTGTTTCTTAAAAGACATCCGGCTCTTTTTAATTAAATTGGTAAATTTTCTATATGTTGCGAACAATAAGTAGAATATCGTTCCATTTTAGGAAAGTCAACTCCCACGCTCTCCCGACGCTTTTCTTAATTTCAAGTGTTTTCCAATTATGGTGTCTCTTCAATGGCCTTTAGACGCGCCCTGGCTTTTTCGGCATAGGAGGCCTCTGGATATTTTTTGATGATTTCCTCATAAAGCTGACGGGCGTGTTTGAAGTTGCGTTGCTCCTCTTCGAATTGCGCGGTCTCGTAAAGCGCCTGGCTTTTTCCCTCCGGGTTCGCGCAGGCCGTCGATAAAAACAAGAGCATCGCGGCGCACAAGCACTTCATCGTTTTTTGGAGCGATTTCACCACGCAGATCTTATGATTCAACCACCAGCACGGCCGCACCCTGTATTTCCCCACGCTTTAAACATTTCAAGGCCTCGTCCGCGGCTTCCAGGGGGAAGGGCTTAATTTCAGTCTTCACCGGAATTTCAGGGGCGAGTTTAAAAAAATCGATGCCGTCCCGGCGGGTCAGATTGGCGACAGAGCGAACCACGCGCTCCCCCCAAAGGAGGTCGTACGAAAACGCGGGAATCTCGCTCATGTGAATCCCTGCGGAGACGACCACACCCCCTTTTTTCACATGTTTAAGCGCAGCCGGAATCAGCGCCCCGACGGGTGCGAACAGAATGACCGCGTCCAGCACCTTTGGCGGTGCGGTCTCCGAATCTCCCGCCCACACCGCGCCCAGTTTTTTGGCAAAGGATTGGGCTATCGTGTCGCCGACACGGGTAAAGGCATAGACCTCCCTTTTTTCATACCGCGCGATTTGAGCAACAATATGCGCCGCCGCGCCGAAACCATAGAGCCCGATCCGTTTCGCTGTTCCCGCCATCCGGAGCGCCCGGTAGCCGATCAATCCCGCGCAAAGCAGCGGCGCGGCTTCCGCATCGGCGTAGTTTTTCGGAATGGGAAAACAGTAACGGGAATCCGCAAGGGCATATTCCGCGTATCCGCCGTCAATGTCATAGCCCGTAAACCCCGGGAAATCACACAGGTTTTCCCGGCCTTCGCGGCAGTAATCACACCGGCCGCAGGTTTTTCCAAGCCAGGGCACGCCGATCCGGTCTCCCGTGGAGATGCCTTCCACACGTGTTCCGGCTTTTACCACCACGCCGACAATTTCGTGCCCCAAAACCAAGGGCCTCTTGCACTGATCCAGGTCCCCCTCGTAAATATGTAAATCCGTCCGGCAAACACCGCAGGCCTTGACCGCAATCAGCACCTCGTACGCGCCGGGTTCAGGCATGGGACGTTCACGGCACTTCAAGGGCTCGCCTGCTTTTTCAAAAATCATGGCTTTCAAACACTATCCCTTAAATTCTTTGAGAAGAATGCCTCAGGGTAGACCGAGGTGCGTCATTAAATAATTTCGAATCAGTGTGATTTCCTCGGCAATAATTTGATGCCCCATCGCGTATTCCCGGAGCTCGGGCGAATACCCTTCCGCCAAGAGCGCGCTTTGCGCATCCCGCGAACCTTTCACCGGAACCACCTCATCCATCGTGCCGTGCGCCAGCAAAATCGGTACGCTTTCGGAGGCGCGGGACTTTTCGCGGCTTAAGGTGTCCGGAGCCGCTAAAAACCCGCTCAAGGCGATGATGGCGCCGATTTTTTTTGGATAACGCAAGCCCACGTCCAAGGACATGACGGCCCCTTGGGAAAAGCCGAGCAGGGCGATGTTTTCCGGCGGCACCTGCTTGTTTTCGGTCATGTGATCCAAGAGGTCAAAGAGGAGTTTGCGGCTGGTCTGTACTTCGGAGGCCGACCCCGCCGTTGAGCTGTACCACATCAATCCGCCCAGAAGATCAGGAAAAGGAAAGGGGGCATCGGGAAAAACCCAGCGGAGATGCGAGAGGTGAATCTCTTGGGCAATAGGCATCAAGTCCTCCCCGCTCGTGCCCCGGCCATGCAGGGTAATCACACACCCTTTGGCATGCACGGATGCCCCGAATTCCTTCCATGCCAAGCGATTTAAGGCCATACCGTCGAAAATCCTCACACAAAAAGTCACCCTTGCGGGATGTTAAAAGGAGATCATACGACAATTGTGCGATTTCTTTCAAGAAAAGGTCTTGGGGGGGGTAATGATCAAAAAACTTGACAAACCTTCATACGGCGCTGTATTAGAATTGATATTCATTCTCATTGTTTTAGGCTAAAGGAGTGTATGATGTCCACGATGATTCGATCCCGCCTGTTTCAACGCGTGATGTTTGGTTTACTAATCAGTGCCTTCCTTCCTACGGCAGGGCCGCTTCTCGCTGCAGAAACGCTCGTGGTTTATTCGGCACGGAAAGAACACCTGATTAAACCCGTGATTGACCAATACACGAAGGAAACCGGCGTCCGCGTCGATCTCCTCACAGATAAGGAAGCCGCCCTCCTCGTCCGGCTCAAGGCGGAAGGGAAGAATACCCCGGCGGACCTGCTCATCACCGTCGATGCGGGTAATCTGTGGGAAGCGGTGCATCAGGATGTACTCCTGCAAGTCAATTCCGAAACCCTGAAAGAAAATGTCCCCCTTCATCTTAGGGATCCCAAGGGCCGTTGGGTGGGGTTGTCGATCCGCGCCAGAACGATTGTTTACAACACCGAACGGGTCAAGCCCTCGGACCTCTCCACCTATGAGGCCCTGGGCGAGTCTCAGTGGAAAAACCGGCTTTGTCTGAGGACCTCCAAAAAAGTCTACAACCAGTCCCTGGTGGCCATGATGATGAGTCAATTGGGAAAACCACAGACAGAAGCCGTCGTGAAGTCGTGGGTCAACAACCTCGCGACACCGGTTTTTTCAAATGATACCAAGGTATTAAAGGCCATCGCCGCCGGTCAGTGTGATGTCGGCATTGTCAATACCTATTACTACGGGCGTCTTTTGAGAAAAAGCCCCGATCTCCCCCTGGCGCTGTTTTGGCCGAATCAGACCGGGCGGGGCGTTCATGTGAACATCTCGGGAGCGGGGGTGACGAAACACAGTAAACACGCGAAAGCCGCGACGGGTTTTTTGGAATGGCTCTCATCGGGGGGCGCACAGAATCTATTCGCGGACGGGAACCTCGAATACCCGGTCAATCCAAAGGTCAAGCCCGCTTCCGAAGTCGCGGCCTGGGGCAGCTTCAAACAGGATCAAACCAATCTCGCCAAGGCCGGCGAGCTCCAAAAAGAGGCCATTCGTTTGATGGACCGGATGGGGTATAAGTAAGCGGCTGGCGTGAAAAGAACTCAGCCCCTGGTTTCCTGGACGAGGTCGTATTTCTCGATCCGATAACGGAGCGTGTGACGCGAAAGCCCCAGTAATTTCGCGGCCCGGGTCACGTTCCACTCCGAGCGCTCCAGGGCTTGTGTGACAAAGTCCCGCTCAACATCTTCAATTGAAATACCCTGTGGCGGCAAAATAAATTCCCCCGAGCCTTCCTCTGCTGCTGCCGCCGCGAGGGAAACAAAGCGCATCTGCTCCGAGTGAACTACGGCGTCGTGAGACATAAAAACCGCCTGCTCAATAATATTGCGAAGCTCGCGGACATTCCCCGGCCAATCGTATTGGAGCAGCATTTTCTTGGAGCGTTCGCTCAAATGCATCGGCTCTTTTCTGTATCGCTTGCAAAGTTTCTGCAAAAAATGATTCGCAAGCAACAAAATGTCTTTTCCCCGCGTTCGCAATGGGGGCGACTCCAGGCGAATGATGGACAGACGAAAAAAGAGGTCGGCCCGGAATTTTCCCGCGCGCACCAATTCCTCAAGGGATTGGTTGGTCGCGGCAATGATGCGGACATCCACCTTTTGCTCACGCAAACTGCCCAGGCGCCGAATCACCTTTTCCTCTAATGCCTTCAGAAGTTTTGCCTGCAGGCCAATCTCCACTTCGCCGATTTCATCCAGAAAGAGCGTCCCCCTGTCGGCAGCCTCGAAGAGACCGCGCTTGCGTTCCTTGGCGTCCGTAAAGGCGCCCCGCTCGTGCCCGAAGAGCTCGGACTCAAGCAGGTTATTGGGGATGGAGGCACAGTTAATTTCGATAAAGGGCGCGCTCTTTCTCGGCCCGTTATAATGAAGCGAGCGTGCGATCAGCTCTTTCCCTGTCCCGGTTTCCCCGGTAATCAAGACCGAGGGCGGCGCACCGTCGGCCAAGTTTCCCTCGGATTCATTGAGGTTTCTGATTTGCTTTGTCAGAAACGCCATCTCAGGGGATTCCCCCAGCAACGGCCGGTAGGCTTCCTTCTTCTGATAGTACGATAACGCGCCCTCAAGACGGTTCTGCCCGAAGGCCTTGTCGATGAGCACTTTCAGTTCCCGCAACACCAGGGGCTTGCTCAAATAATCATGCGCCCCGGCCTTCATCGCCTCCACCGCCGTCTGCACATTGCCGTGCGCCGTCATAATAATGATCCGGATGGAGGCGTCAATTTTTTTGACCTCCGCGAGCAAGTCCAACCCATTGACATCAGGCAGTTGCAAATCCATTAAAATGAGGTCGGGCTTGAATTCCTCAAGGAGCTTCCGGCCGGTTTTGCCATCCTTCGCGACACGGACATCATATTCAAAGCGCTCCAGATACATCTTGATGTTCTTGGCCATCATCGGCTCATCTTCAACAACTAAAATACCGTGTGTCATACTGCCCCTATTTCGCGAGATGGATTTGAAGAAAAATGGTCGTGCCCCGGCCCTGTTTGCTGTCCACGCGAATCGTTCCATGATGCCGGTTGATAATCCGCTTGGCTAACGCAAGTCCCACGCCACATCCTTTCCGCTTGGTTGTAAAAAAGGGTTTAAAAACCTTGCCTAACTGCGCCTTGCTCATCCCGATCCCCGTGTCCGCCACAGTAATATCGACACGTTGTTCTTTTTCGATAAAACGGCTTTTAGCCGTAATCTGCCCCCCATCCGGCATGGCGTCGATGGCATTTTGAATCAGGCTCATAAACATCTGCCGGAGCGGGGCTTCATCCGCGTCAATTTCCGGGAGCGCGGATTCAAGATCGAGATTGACTTTAATATTGTCCGCCTTCATCTCCTTTTCGAATGAAACAAAAATGGACTGCAAAAATTCATTGAACTGCAAGGGGGTCATTTCTCCACTGGAAAACCGCGCGTAGGAAAGCAGTTCCTTAATCCATTTGGCCAAACGGTCCACCTCTGAAATAATGTCTTCGGCCGTATCCCTGAAAAAGGCATGTGAATCCGTTTCCAACGCCAGTTCCGCCGAGGATCGAATGGAGCCGAGCGGGTTTCGAATGCCGTGCGCGACGGCGGTCGCCATTTCACCCACAATACTCAGGGTTTCGGATTCCAGTAATTGCGCCTGCTGCTGATGCATGACAACGGTCGCGCGTTTGACAATCCAATAAAGGGACAGGTAGAGAAAAAGCCCACTGAAAAATGCACCCATCCGAATGAGAAAATTCCCTTGTTGGATGGCCTGAAAGAGAATCATCGACTCCTTGTAGACTTCAAACACGCCGATGACCTCGCTTTTATCACCGTTCCACAGCGGGATATAGGTTTCGGAAAAAAACGGGACCGCCCTGTCCATCACATGCTCGCCCTTCGTCGGCTTCCCGGAGGTACCGCTTGCAAAGGAAGCTTTTCCCGTCAGCGCGATGCTGATTTCCGGGTTTGGCATGAAATTATGCCCGATCAAACGCGCGTCATCCGACCAAAGCACCGTCCCCTGGCGGTCATAAATATTCGCCCGCACTACCTCGGGCATGTGCGTAACACGCCGGTAAAGGGCTTCAAACCCGGTTTTAGACAAGGGGGCCTCTTGTTCAAAAAGATCCTCCGAACGTTCGGAAGCCGCGACACTCTGGACAAATTGCTCCATCACGAAGGTGTCTTGTTCAAGAATTTTATTCGATAAAAACTGTGAAAAAAAATGTGCCGATAAACTTGATACAATCAGAATTGAAATAAAACTGAGACCGGAAAACCAGCGGAGGAGATTAAAATGCCGTTGCGGTTCTAAACTGTCCATCCCTTGCTGTCCCTGAATCTCTGCCGAAGATATACTCCCTAAAATTCTACCCGAGAACCAAAATCCTGTCTATTTGGGCATCCCTTTCTCGATAAACCTCGCCCACGAAACAGAACGTGGGGCACCCTTGATCTTGTGTCATGCTTCAACTACCCTCTGAGCAAAACCAATTTTTATGGAGGAAAAGCTGTGATCGGGTATTCCGTCATTATTCCCGCGTACAATGAGGAGAAGTGGCTGCCGCACGCCCTTCAGGCCCTCAAAATCGCGATGGCCGCAAGCCCCCTCCCCGGTGAAATCATCGTGACCGACAACAACTCCACGGATCAAACCGCC
>JBHHXB010000084.1:0-10208 GCA_046756825.1 Nitrospiria bacterium
GCGCCGAAGGGCAGATTCAGATCATTCGACGGGGCGATGCTGTCCGTAATCACGGGCCCCGCGGCTTTGGCCCGCGGACACACGGCGAAAAAGAGCGTTATCACGACAATCAATGTTTTGAGGCGATTCATGTGCGTCATTCCTTATATCTTGGCGTTCAGCTTGTCGGAATGTATGGGGTTTCGAAGTAAGCTTACCAGAGGAATCCATGCGGGACAAAAACTCTTAGCGGGAGCAAAAATGCTGTTTGTACCAAAGAAAAGAGAGCAGCGTTTTACTGTCCACGATTTGTCCAGAGAGCGCCTGACGATAGGCTTTCTCGAAGGGGAGGGCAAGCACCTCGATAAATTCGCTGTCGTCCAGGTCCTGCCCGGAAGACGGCGTGAGATCGCGGCCCAGGAACACTTCGATTTTTCCGGTGGAAAACCCGACGGAGTGATAATACATAAAGAGGAAATCCAGTTGCCGGGGGGATAATCCGAGTTCCTCGCGGCATTCCCGGCTCGCTGTTTCAATGGATTTTTCACCAGCGTCGATCACGCCTGCGGGAATTTCAAGCGTGACTTTCTGAATCGCGGGCCGGTATTGACGCACCAGATGGACACGGCCCTGTTCGTCAATCGGCAAAACACCCACGGCATCCGGCGGCCTGATGACTTCCCGAGTCGCCTCTTTGCCGTTCGGGAGACAAACCGTTTGTTCCTCCGCCCGAAGATAGCGGCCCTGGTAAACCGTTTTTTTTCGAAGCAGGGTTTCCGTCAGATCCACATTACTTCTTCCTGCGGTCCGGCGGGAAATGTCCGTTGACCGTTGTCGCGTACAACCGCGCCGTATATTCCTTGACGGCGCGCTGCATCGAAAACGTGGGGACGATAGAGCGGATTGTTTCCTTCATCAAGGCCGTCCAGCCCCGGGGAATATCATCGGAATCACGGCGGTAATAGAGCGGAATGACCTCTTCTTCCAAAATATCGTAGAGATTTTCTGCATCGGCCGCATCCATTTGATCCGGGGGAAGGCTCGTATCGCCGCCAAAGGCCCAGCCGTTCGATCCATTATGGGCTTCGGGCCACCAGCCGTCGGGAATACTGAGTTGAGGGACGCCGTTTAAGGCCGCCTTCATCCCGCTGGTGCCGCTGGCCTCCAAGGGTGAACGCGGAGAATTGAGCCAAATATCCACGCCCTGCACCAGGAAGTGCGCCACATGCATATCGTAATTTTCAACAAAGACAATCCGACCGGACATTTTGGAGTCCTTGGCAAGGTTGTAGATTTCCTGAAGCAGGTGCTTGCCGATATCATCCGCCGGATGCGCCTTGCCCGCGAAAATGATTTGAACAGGACGCCGATAATTTTCCAAAATGTGCTTCAGCCGTTCGATATCACGAAAAACCAGGGTCGCCCGTTTATAACCCGCGAATCGCCGCGCATAGCCGATGGTCAAGGCTTCCGGGTTGAGCAGGGTTCCGGCGGCGAGCAACTGGGCGGCCTCCGCACGGTCATGCGTCCAGGAGGCCCGCGCCCGTTCCCGAACAAAGCCAAAGAGTTTTCGTTTCATGTGCTGACGGGTCTCCCAAAGCTCCTTGTCGGGAATATCCCCCACCCGCTGCCAAAGACCGGGGTCATCCTGATGTTCAACCCAGTCCGGGGCGATGTAGCGCCGGTAAAGACGGAGCAACTCCGGGGCGATCCACGTCGCCACGTGAATGCCGTTTGTGATCGACATAATGGGAATATCTTCTTCTTTTTGGATCTCGGGCCAAAGATGCTTCCACATTTTGCGTGTGACAATGCCGTGCTGCACGCTGACCGCGTTTTTGCCCTCCGCCAGGTGAAGCGCCAAAACCGTCATATTAAAGGCCTCCCCCCAGGATTCGTGGTGCTGGCCCAGGGCCCAAAACCGGGATTGATCAATGCCCAGCTCCGGCCAGTAGCTTGAGAAGTACTTTTCGATCAGAGAGGAATGGAAGGCGTCATGTCCCGCCGGCACAGGGGTGTGGGTTGTAAAAATCGTCTTTTTCCGCACCGCCGCCGCTGCGGCGTCAAAGGTCTCGCCCTCGGCCACTTTTTCCCGGATCCGCTCCAGCATTTGAAAGGCGGTGTGCCCTTCGTTGCAGTGCCAAACCGTGGGATCAATGTTGAGTGCGCGAAGCATACGAACCCCGCCGATCCCCAGTACAATTTCCTGCCGAATACGAAGATCCTCATCTCCCGCGTAAAGACGCGCGGAGAGTTCGCGGTCCCAGGGTTCGTTTTCGGGGATGTCGGTATCCATCAGAAACAGCCGGACACGGCCAACACGGACCTGCCAAGCGGCGATACGAATTGTCCGATCCCCCACGGGAATCTCGATAAACCGTTCCCCGGTTGAATGAAACACAACCGGTTCAATGGCGACGCGATGGACATCCAACGGCCGATACGTCGCTTCCTGCCAGCCGTCGGCCTGAATACGTTGGTGAAAATAGCCCTGCGGATATAAAAACCCGACCCCGACCAGAGGAATCCCTAAATCACTGGCGGTCTTACAGTGATCCCCCGCGAGCACGCCCAGCCCGCCGGAGTAAATCGGAAGGGAGTTATGAAGCCCGAACTCGGCGGAAAAATAGGCGATGGGGTGATCAATCAGTGATGGATACGATGTTTGGAGCCACGTTTCCTCACGTCTCAGCATGTAATCAAAACTTTTCATCACCCCGTCATAATGACGCAGAAAGGTCGGATCCTTTTCGACTTCCTTGAGCCGTTCAGGGGTGATGTCCCTTAAAATCGCGACCGGGTTGTGATGCGTTCGGTTCCATAAAACCCGGTCAAGGGCTTCGAAAAGATTGCGGGACTCCGGGTCCCAGCTCCACCAAAAATTATAGGCCAACTCCTTGAGTCGGCTAATCCGCTCTGGAATTTCAAAAGCATCCGGCATACCTGTCCCTCCCGCTTGGTTCTAGGCTCATGAAGGCATAGTATAGCGGATGATCCAGAGCCTGTCAGTTTAAAATTGAGGGGATTATTCCTTGTGAACGCGTCTGGCCTGAAGAACGCCGTCGAGGTTTTCAATTTTTTTAAGGACGG
This sequence comes from Nitrospiria bacterium, assembly GCA_046756825.1. GTDB lineage: Bacteria > Nitrospirota > Nitrospiria > SBBL01 > JAADHI01 > JAADHI01. Next base: position 3,070 of record JBHHXB010000084.1, read on the forward strand.
TTTCAAGATGTTTGATATTTTCGATCTCCACAACAAGGTTGAAGCTTCCCTTCCGATCCTCAGTCGTTTTGATCTCCGCGTGTTTGATGTTCGCGCCCGTGCCTGCAATCGCGGACGTCACCGCGGCAAGCAGCCCCGGCCGGTCGAGGGTAATCACGGAAATGTCGATGGCGTGCGACTGATGATGCTTTTTATCCCAATCGACGGTGACGAGCCGCTCCTTATCGCAGTCCAGTTCGTCAATATTCGGGCAGTTCAAGGTATGAATCGACAAGCCCCGTCCGCGCGTAATAAAGCCAATGATCTCTTCTCCCGGCACCGGGTTGCAGCACTTTGAGAGATGAATCAACAGATCGCCGATGCCCTTGACCTTGACCTCGCTTCGCCCGATTCCGGTTTTTCGGATGATTTTTTCGGTAATGCCTTCCTTGATTTTTGATTGCGGGAGCAGCGGACGGATCGCCTGCTGTGCGGAGATTTTTCCATAGCCGATCGCGATAAGCAGTTCCCCGATCGTCGTGATCCCCTGCTCTTGAACGGCTTCTAGAATTTCCTTGGACTTCATGAGCTCCGAAGGGCTTAATTTTTCCTTGCGTGCTTCCCGCTCCAGGATTTTCCGGCCCAGCGCCATGCTTTGGGCGCGCTCCTCCAGGCCGATAAAATGCTTGATCTTGGCCTTGGCTTTTGAAGTTTTCACAAACTTCAGCCAGTCCCTGCTGGGTTTATGGGTGGAAGAGGTAATGATTTCAACCGTGTCCCCGTTTTTGAGCGGTTGGCGCAGCGGCGTGATGATCCCGTTCACCTTCGCGCCGACGCAGTGATTCCCGACTTCGGTGTGCACGGCATAGGCGAAATCAATGGGTGTCGATCCTTTAATGAGCTCCTTTAAATCGCCCTTCGGACTAAATGCGAAGACCACGTTGGGGAACAGGTCTGTTTTCACGGAGGTCATAAATTGCCGGGTGTCCGAAAGGTCACGCTGCCACTCCAGAAGCTGGCGCAGCCAGGCGAAGACCTGTTCATCCTTCGAATTGATCTGCCCTCCGTCTTTGTACACCCAGTGAGAGGCGATGCCGTCTTCCGCAATACGATGCATCTCCTCGGTCCGGATTTGAAACTCGACATGCTTGCCTTCCGGCCCGATCACGGTAGTGTGAAGCGACTGATACAGATTGGATTTCGGGATGGCGATATAATCCTTGAAACGACCCGGCACGGGCCGCCAAAGGGTGTGGATCAACCCTAAAATACTGTAGCAGTGCATCTTCGTATCGGTAATGATGCGGGCTGCCATGAGGTCGTAGACTTCCTCGAAGGGAATGCCCTGCCGCTCCATTTTCCCGTATATCCCAAAAAGATGTTTTGAGCGCCCGTAGACTTCACATTTGAAGTGATTTTCCTTCAACTTTTTTTGGATAATGCCCACGACGGATTTGATATATCTTCTTCGCCCGCCGCTGCCTGCTTTTACATTTTTGCTAAGCGTTTGATAGATCTCGGGTTTCATGGCATGAAGACAAAGGTCCTCAAGCTCGGATTTGATCCAGCCGATGCCCAGCCGGTTCGCCAAAGGCGCGTAGATTTCCAGGGTTTCCTTGGCGATGCGCTCCTTTTTTTCTTCCGAAAGGGCATCCAGTGTCCGCATATTATGAAGGCGGTCGGCCAGCTTGATGAGCAGCACCCGGATATCGGCGGACATTGAAATGATCATCTTTCGAAAATTTTCAGCCTGTTTTTCCTGGGCGTTTTTAAAAACGATTTTCCCGATTTTCGTCACCCCTTCCACGAGGGATGCGATGGTTTCGCCAAATTCGGCCTGAATATCTTCGGGAGTGTAGTGGGTATCCTCGACCACGTCATGCAGCAAACCGGCGGCCACCGAAGGGGGATCGAGCTTAAGTTCCGTCAATATTTTCGCCACCTCAATCGGGTGACGGAGGTAGGGCTCGCCGGATTGCCGCTGCTGCCCCTGATGGGCCTTATCAGCAAAATCATAGGCCTTGGTGAGCAGGGGCACATCCACGTTATGGGTATACGAGCGGATTCGCTTGACCAGAACATCGACCGAAAGCTGCTTTGCTCTCCGTTGTTTTATTTTCGTAACCATAACTGTTTATGTCTTGCTTTAGCCTCAAAAAGGCGTCTTGATTCCCAATCGTAGGCCGAGCAGAATGGATTGTCAAGCACGCAACCCGGCCCGTAAATAACGATGCGGCCGGGCAGGAAAAGCCACTGTTGCAATCAACAACGACCGGTGCGGCGCAGTTTAATCAACATCGTCGAAGGCCATATTTCAGTTTGTGATTCAAGACATGAATGTGTTATCTTTGGCCGGTTCATTTGGGTGTCTCAATTCATGACTTCATTCCACATGCACACTTTAAATCGACTTGATTCGATCATCCTCCCGGAGGCCTGATGCCCACACCGAAGTATCAGCGCGTTCTTTTAAAGGTCAGCGGGGAGGTCTTGGCCGGCGAAGCCGCCTTCGGCATCCAGCCCGAAATGATCGACCTGATTGCCGAGCAAATCAAGGAAATGGTCTCGCTCGGGGTTGAAACGGCGGTGGTCATCGGCGGCGGCAATATTTTTCGCGGTATCGCGGGCAGTGCCTCCGGCATGGAGCGGACCTCGGCCGATTACATGGGTATGCTCGCCACGGTGCTGAACGCGCTTGCCCTTCAAAATATTTTGGAGGGGAAGGGGATTTTCACGCGCGTGCAGTCCGCCATCGAAATGAAGGAGTTGGCTGAAAGCTATATCCGTAGAAAGGCCATTCGCCATTTAGAGAAAAAAAGAGTGGTTATTTTCGCGGCGGGGACCGGGAACCCCTACTTTTCCACCGACACGGCCGCGGCGCTTCGCGCGATGGAGATCAATGCCGATGTCATTCTCAAGGGCACCAAGGTCGATGGGGTTTACGACAAAGACCCGATGAAAGACCCGACGGCGCAAAAATTTTCAGAATTGAGTTACATCGACGTGATCGGACAGGGACTGCACGTCATGGATTTTACGGCCGTCACCCTGTGCATGGACAACAATTTGCCACTCATTGTTTTTAATATTAAAGAAAAGGAAAACGTGCGGCGGGTGCTCCTGGGGGAACAAGTTGGGACGCTGGTTCGAAAAGCGCCCTCAAATGAAAGCACAAAAACAATCAGCACCAACACCGCTGAAGCATGAGGATACAATGTCAAGCGACATAAAAAAAATCATGAGCGAAAAAATGGACGGGGCCCTGCACCACTTAAAGGCGGAACTGGCGACCATCCGCACCGGCCGCGCCTCTCTTGCGCTTTTTGATTCCGTCAAGGCAAATTTTTACGGCACGCCAACCCCGCTCAATCAAATGGCCTCCTTGTCGATCCCGGACAGCCGAACCGTCGTCATCCAGCCTTGGGACCTCTCCCAATTACAGGAAATCGAAAAGGCGCTCATGGCTTCCGGGCTCGGGCTTTCTCCATCCAACGACGGGAAACTGATTCGCATCAGCATCCCGCCCCTCTCCGAAGAACGTCGAAAAGAGCTGGTTAAACTGGTCAAACGGATGGGCGAGGACAGCCGGATCGCCATCAGAAACCTGAGAAGGGAGGCCAATGACGCCTTCAAGTCCGAGCAAAAGGAAGGCCTTATTTCGGAGGACATGGTGCACACCGAACAAAGTCACGTCCAAAAAATCACGGACCAGAAGATCGAGAAGGTCGATGACATTCTGCGCAAGAAAGAGGCTGAGGTCCTCGAAATTTAATTACTGAACATCCGCCGGACGGAGAAAGCGCCCGCTACCGCCCGTCTGTTTTAAACAAGGCGCACCCCTGCCGCATTGAGTATCTTCATTGTTTAACTTCTCGCTTTCACTATCCTTTTGAATAACAGGCCAAACCCGATAACCGGCGGGAGCTATGCGGAGATTCACCTCGGCGCGCTCGAACAGAACCTCCTTCACGTTCGCACGCAGGTGGGAAACTGCCCCATCCTGGCCGTCGTCAAAGCCAACGCCTACGGGCATGGCGCGGTTCGCGTCGCCCGCTTTTTAGAGCAATGCCGCACAAAAACCGACTTCTTCGGCGTGGCGTTTTTAGAAGAGGGCGTCGCACTTCGAGAGGCTGGTATTCGCACCCCGATTCTGGTACTGACGGGTTGTCCCTCAGATCACATTGCAGACCTGATACGATATAATCTCACCTCCGTAGTTTTTGATACAGACACGCTCTCAGCCCTTAACCAGGCGGCGGCCAAACGCGGCAGGGCCGTCAATGTTCATCTTAAAATCGACACGGGCATGGGACGCCTCGGTGTCTTGCCCGGGGATTTTTTTCCGTTTTTCGAAAAGGCGCTTGGCCATGACATGATCTCCGTTGAGGGGATTTTGACCCATTTTGCAGAGGCCGATCTCAACGATCTCTCTTTCGCGAAAACCCAGCTCAATACAATCAAGACAATACTGTCCCGGCTTTCAGAAAAAGGGATGCCTCTCCCTCTATGCCATATGGCCAACAGCGCCGCCATTCTCCATTTTAAACCCGCGGCGCTGAGCCTCGTTCGGCCGGGCCTCATGCTCTACGGCTACTCCCCTTTGAAAGAAAAAATAGAGACGCCACTCACGCCCCTGATGCAAATCAAGACCCGCGTCATTGCCCTCAAAAAGGTGCCTCAAGGGACTCCGATCAGCTATGGCCGGACTTTCGTCACAGCCCGTGAAAGCCGCATTGCCACTGTCGCCATCGGTTATGCGGACGGGTACCCTTTGTCGCTTTCCAATCGAGGTATGATGATCGCAAAGGGCAAGCGCGCTCCCGTGGCCGGGCGGGTCTGCATGGACATGTGCATGCTGGATGTCACGGAGATTCCAAATCTGGAAATCGGGGATTGGGTCACGGTTCTCGGGGAAGAAGGGGATGAATCTATCTGGGCGGACGAACTCGCGCAATGGGCCAACACCCACCCGTATGAACTCCTTTGCGGCATCGGCCCACGCGTCCAAAGAAGATACACCCTACCCTCGCCCAGCAAACCGACGGCGGGTGGGCCCTGGATTTAGAGCGGTCTTTTAAAGTGAGACCATGGACACCGTATTGGCGCTACGCGCCTTAACGGTTGCGGGTGGCAAAAACTCATTTTTTTGCTGACTTTTTATATTTTGCTTGTTTTACTCCGAAAATCGACTCGGTTCTCATGCTGAGTCAGTTTTAGAACGTTTCATCCGTTTTTTTGCATTCGCGCAATTAGATCAACAACTTGGCGTTACTTCGGTCGGGATCTCATGCTGTTTATGAGGTCTTGTGGAGGCTAAAGATGTATTCCGGTTTTCAATGCCGCTTGCGGCCTGCTGCTTTTTTTGTGCTTGTCTTTTTTCCCTGGTTTTGTATCTAACCCTGGAATTTTGCCCTTGCCGCGCAAGGACGATCAAAACCGGCAGCAGTCACATCAAAAAAATCCAAATCATCTTCACAGAAATTTGAAGATGCCCTGCGGGACGCCAGGCGAGTCATTGAAGACCTGGATCGGGAGTCTGACGAAGGTAAAGACATTATTACCCTCACCCTGGAAAGCCTGAAAGCACACCGTCAAATACTTGAAGCGGCGGACCTTGAAATTCTGGCTCAATTTTCCGAAACGGAAGCCACACTCAAAGCAAAGCAGCTCCCGGTGGAAATTTTAAAACGTCACCGCAAAGCCCTTTCCGACTATCAAACCAATTTTCAAAAGCTGAAAAAGAATTTACATGCCATTGACCGATTAGAAAAGGAGCGAAAAAACGCGGAAAGGGAGATGGATCGTCTTGCGGAAAAGGCAAAGCGGAATCAGTTGAAAAACCGGATCAAGGGTGTCAAAGCCCACCTTAAGGAAAAAGTCAAAGAAAAACGTCACACCCCTCTTGATCCAAACAAACTGCCGCACCGCAGCCCAAAACCCAATAAACGCAAGCCACGCCGGATCTTCCGACACCACAAGATTTGGCCGAAACAATCGCGGTGCGGTTTACGCCGGAAATCATTGATCTTGCTGCAAACTTGGCAAGCCCCATCCTTATTATTAGTAATGTCGCGGATATTAATCTGGACGGCAGCATCCTCTGGGCGACCCGACACAGGATATCAGCCCGACCGTGACAGAGGTTCATCCGTCTTTGATTTTGACGGGGACGGACAGTCCGAGGTCGTATACGGGGACGAAAAGTTTTTGAGGGTGTACCATGGCCACGACGGGACCCTGCTGTTTGAAGTCCCCAATACCAGTGGAACGGCTTTTGAGCTGCCCATTGTTGTGGACGTTGACGCGGACAACCATGCCGACATTGTGGCAGTCACCAATGATTACTTTATCGGCGGTTTTGGATCGGGGATTCGCGTCTATAAGGATCTGAATAATTCCTGGGTCAATACCCGGAAAATATGGAATCAGCACACCTGCCATATCAACAACATCAACGATGACGGCACCATTCCCGCCATCGAGGAAAACAGCTGGCAAACGCATAATCCCTATCGCTTAAACGCCAAACCAAAGGCGACAGCCGTACCCGATTTAAGTGTCTCGCGCCTGGAAGTCATTGATCACGGCATAGGGCTGCCTCTCAGTTTGTCGGTGCGTGTTGGAAACGGCGGGGCCATCGCCGCACCCGCAGGTGTACGGGTCTCGTTTTATCAAGGAGACCCGAGCATGGGCGGAACCTTACTCGGGACCCAGACCATCGGCGCGCTGTCCGCAGGCACATATGTGGATGTGGTTGTAGACGGTATCACCAGCCTGTCGACAGCCGTCCAGATCTTTGCCGTTGTGGACCCGGAACAGAAGATCATCGAGTGCAAGGAAACCAACAATCGTGCTCAGACCGATGTATTCCCCCACACCTTTCTGGGGCATATCGCGGTTGGCCACTGACAGCCCGTCGTATCTTGCCAATACGCCTGTGTGGGTGACGGCGCAGATAACCAATTTAGGGACACTGTCAGGTCTTTTTATCGCCGAGCTTCAGATTCAGGATGCGGGTGGGACACAGGTTCATGGCTTTGCTCCGAAAAATCTCGGTGTTTTGGCGGGCGGTATGTCTGTAACGATCACCGAAAACTGGCACACCGGTTTATTATGAGACCCGGGTGCTTTCGGATCTGCTTCCCGAAGCGAGAGCGGCT
>JBHHXB010000085.1:0-10014 GCA_046756825.1 Nitrospiria bacterium
TTTGAGGAAAAGGAGACTTTTTTTTCACGATAACGAATCGAAACAGTCGTAATTTCATTTTCTATGACGCGTTGAACGTCCGGGTCGAGATAGGGCAAAAGCCGTGCGGAGAGGCCGCCGCCGCAGGATTTATGCCGGGGATGCCTGCCTTTTTCAAGCAAGAGTACTGAGCAGTTTTGACGGGCCAAGCGTGTGGCGGCGGATGCGCCCGCAGGCCCGGCCCCGGCCACGATGACATCGTAATGCATGGCGGTTCTCCCTATTCCAGGGCCATCGCGCGGACGGTGACATCCATTTCCATCCGCTGTCCTTCCCGGACGAGGTCGATGGAAACGGTTTTCCCGACCGGTGTTTCCGCGACCAGCGTGGGTAAATCACGCATTTTGTTAACCGTTTTCCCGTCAAAAGTGAGAATCACATCGCCCCTTTGAAGCCCCGCGTCCTTTGCGGGACTTTTCGGCATGACCTCCGAAACCAGGGCACCCCGCTTGTCATCAAGTTTGAAAACCCTGGCGAGATCCGGCGTGAGAGTTTGAATCATGACGCCGAGCCATCCCCGCGTGACTTGACCGTCGTTTTCAAGCATGGACAGCATATTTTTAATCACGTTGATCGGAATGGCGAAGCCGATGCCGTAGCCGGTGACGCTGACGGTCGTGTTCATGCCGATGACTTCGCCACGGATGTTGTACAGCGGCCCGCCCGTGTTGCCGGCGTGAATAACGGCGTCGGTTTGAATGAACTGATCGTAGGGGCCGGCCCCCAAAACCCGCCCCGTCCCGCTGACCACGCCGACGGAAACGGACTCTTCAATCCCAAAGGCGTTGCCGATGGCCATCACCCATTCCCCGATGTCGATGCCCTCGGAATCCCCCAGCGTGACGGCGAAAAGCCTGCCTCCGTTTTCGATGCGAAGCAGCGCGACATCGGTTTTTTTGTCCCGGCCAATAACTTTCGCGGGGAATTCCCGTCCGTCAAAAAGGCGGACCCGGATTCCCCGCGCTTCCTGATAACGGGGCGGCGGCGTGACGACGTGGTAGTTAGTGAGTACGAGACCGGTCGAATCAATAATAAAACCCGTCCCCAGGCTGCCGTTTTTGACTTTATCCGAGAGGTGCTTGCCCAGCCGGAAGTAATCCTTGAGCGGCCCGCCGCCGTTTCTGGCGACCTCCTCGGATCGGATATTGACGACCGTTCTACGCTCTATTGCGACCAGTTCCTGAAACGAATAGGTTCGCGGGGCTTCCTCCGCCCGAAGGGGGCCGACGATAATAACCAGATAAAAAAGAGCGAGCAGTAGGGGAAAAATCAAACGCGACGCGACCGTCCCCGCGACGCGATGCCGGTCAGCCGACGGGGCGCTTTTTACTGTCCGATGGTCCACCCGAAGCCAATTTGCGTGAAAAACGAGGTCAGCCGGGTCAGGGAGTTGGTGAAAATCAGCAAGCCGACAGCCACCAGAAATGCCCCGCTGGCGCCGGAGATCCATCCCATGTAGCGCGCCGTTTTTTTGAAGGTGATGAGGAAAGACTGCACGCCAAGGGAGGAGATGAAAAGCGGGAGACCGAGCCCGATGGAATACACCGCCAAAAGCTGAATACCGATGCCGACGGAATTTGCCGTGCTGGCGTAGAGCAGGATGGAGCCCAGAATTGGGCCGACACAGGGAGTCCAGCCCGCGCCGAAGGCGACGCCGACCAGGTAGGAGCCCAAATACCCGGCCGGTTTGTTTTTAAAGTGAAAGCGTTTGTCGCGGGCTAAAAACGAAAGTTTGAACAATCCCATGATATAAAGCCCAAAAAAGATGATGAAGACCCCTCCGATTTTTCGAATGATATTTTGATTGGACAGAAAAAATTGCCCCATAAAGGTGGCCGAGGCTCCGAAAAAGATAAATATGGTCGAGAAGCCCAAAATAAACAAAATGGAGTTTTTGATGGCCATTTCCCGCGCGCGCGCCTTCCCTTCCTGGGATGTGAGTTCCTCCAGCGAAAGCCCCGTGATGTACGAGATATAGGAAGGCACGACGGGGAGCACGCAGGGCGAAATAAAGGAAAGAAAGCCTGCGGAAAAGGCGATGAAAAATGACATGTTGCCGGAAGGTTCCATTTAAATTCCTGTTTAGTCAGTACTCAAATTCAATCAACCCGCCGAAATCAGTTTTTCAAGAAACAGCTTGGAATCCGGCGCGTTCCAATCCTTCGCCCCGAGCAGGCGATGGGTGATGACCCCCTCCCGGTTTACGACGACGCTGGTCGGCACGACGCGGATCTGGTAGCGGTCATTTACCTCAAACAGTGTATCGAGCAGGACGGGAAAGGTAAAGCCGAAGTCTTCAATAAAACTCTGGATGGGCGCGTCCTTGTCGATGTCGATTGAAACGGCCAATATCTCGAAATCCTCCCTCGGGTAACTTTGATAGAGGGCCTCCATCGAGGGCATCTCCGCTTTGCAGGGCCCGCACCAGGTCGCCCAGAAATTCAGCAATACCACTTTTCCCCGGTAATCCGAAAGCGAGGATTCGCCGCCCTTTAGATTGGCGACACGAAAATCAGGCGCAATATTCCCCACTTCGACCCCGAGTTTTTGACTCGAGAGGTCTTTTTCGGATGCGGTGTTTTGATTTTGCGGGCACCCTGTCTCCAGAAACGCGACAGACACAAAAAGGCAGAAAAGTGCGATGAGCTTATTTCGAATGGCGCGTTTCTCCCCGCGTGCTCTCCGTGTCATCCTCACTCCGCCCCTGGAATTTTCCCGCCGCGAAGATCCTCCAGTGCCTTTTGCACCATGTTCGATTCATCCGTCCCCCGGGGGATGTATTGATAGGCTTCCGTCCACGCTTCATCGGCCTCCGAGGCCCGACCGAGTTGAAGCAGGACGATGCCGCGCGCCCACAGGATGCTGGCATCCTGTGGCACAAAGACCAGGGCCTGATCAAAATAACCAAGGGCTTTTTCAGCCTCTTCCCGCGTCCCGGTTTTAGGATGACTTAAAATAATCTCGCCGAGGCGGTAATACGCTGTGTAATTTCTGGGGTCCAATTCGATGACCTTTGTCCAGGCCTTTTCGGCGTCGTCCCAGCGTTCCATCGCCATGTAGGAGCGCCCGATCATCATTTGGCCCTGGAGATCATCGGGATTTTCCTTGAGCTTTTTCTCCAGACGCGCCACCATGACCTTGGGGTCGATGGGCGATGCGGCGGGCATGTTGCCACCGTTATCGGGCGAAAACGCGGCGCGCTCGAGCTTCCAGTGCACGAGTTGGTAGGCCCCTGTCGATCCGCCAATCATGATCAGCCCGACCATGATCATCGAAACCCAGGTTTTGCCGGTGGCGCCGTCTTTTGACTTTTTCCCCTTTGATTTGTGAGCAGCCTTGACTTTGGATTGATCGAGTCCGTCCAACACCGCAAGCAGACGATGTTCGAAATCGAGTTTCAAACGCGCGTAGTCCTCGTCGGACACCTTGCCGTGCTCAAAATCAACTTCAAGTTCCGACAACGAAGCGGCGATGGATTGGCGCTCAATCTCCAGATTCACGCGTTCCTCATCCATTGCCGCCGCCTGTGCGTCAATCAAGACGAGATCCGTTTTCCGAAAAAATGGAAAAACCAGGGAGGCGATCACAAAAAAAAGCAACGTGGTAATTAAGAAAGGGAACATGTTGTTCTCCAAGCCTTAAACAGAGGATTTCGCATCGGTTCGTGTGATGTGGCGGACACTGCTGAGTCACCCCTTATCATAATGCGCCTGTCTTGAAATGTTCTGTATGCATCCGTACAAAATTAACAGGGCTTACTTGAGGGCCCGAAGTTCCTGTTCGATGCGTTCCCGTTGTTTTTCGTCGATGGGGGCCAGGGGTTCGGCCTTTGTTTCGACTTTTTGCGTGGTCCACTTTCGCAATGAGCGGGAAAGCAACACCACGCCAATCACCAGTAAAATAAAGGGCCCGCCCCAGAGGAGCAGGTTGATGCCCCGGAATCTCGGCTTAAAAACGATGTAGTCTCCGTAACGGCTGACGAAATAGGCCCGGATGTCGTCGGGGCTTTCCCCGGCGATGAGGCGTTCCCGGATGATGTCCCGCATTTGAATGGCCAGCGTTGCGTTCGATTCCCAAACTGATTCGGACTGGCACACGGCGCAGCGAAGGGTCTGTGAAACCTCCTTCATTTTTTGCTGCAAAAGGTCTTCATCCATAGACAGCGCGGGCGGGACGGGATCGGCTTGTGCGAAAAGGGATTGGGCATTTTCACACAGGATCAATCCAACAAAAAAGAATACGAGGAGAGGACGCAGGGTGATCATAAGGGAGCCGTGCCGTTTAAAAGCGGTTCGATTTTGTTTTGAACCAGATCCGAAAAAACATCGCCCATGACGGGGCCAATTTGCTTGTGCCGGATGATGCCCTGCTGATCAATAATGAAGGTTTCGGGGACGCCGTAGACGCCGTAATCGATGGAAATTTTCCCCTTCAAATCGACCATGTGTTCAAAATTGTTGCCGTGCTCGTCCAGATAGGCCTTGGCGAGATGGTCTTTATCCTGGTAGTTCACGCCATACATCACGAAATTCGGATTATCTTCGAAGCGTTTGTTGATCGCCAAAAGAAAGCGGTGCTCCAACTTGCACTCCCGGCACCACGAGGCCCAGAAATTGAGGACGACGACTTTCCCGCGGTGCTGGCTGAGCACGATCTGCTTATCGTCATACAACGAAGGGGCGACGATTTCAGGCGCGGGTTCTTCGATAATCACGGGGGGGAGGGCGGTCGGATCGCCCCAAAGCCCTTTATAAAAAAGGAAGACGAGGCCGAAAAGCCCGAGCAGAAGAAAGATGTGCCACGTCCGGAACCCCTTCATGGTCTACCTCGTGGGCTGAGCGATATTGGGGGACACGCCGCTGACCACCGTGTCGGCGGCCGGCGCACGTCTCCGCCGTACCCGCCGGAAGATATTCATGAAGGCCCCGATCGTCATAATGCCGCCACCGTACCACACCCAAAGCACCAGAGGATTGTGCAGAATACGGACGCGCGCCCAGCTGCCATCGGGCGCGACCTCGGGGATGGTCACGAAAAGATGCCCCATGCGAAGCTGATGAATGGCGGTCTCCGTGGTGGGGGTTTGAGAGACAGTGTAAAAGCGTTTCTGAGGATGCATTTGCGCGATGATCTTTCCATCCTGATAAACGTCAAAAAGAGCTTCCTGGCCGCCCCAGTTGATGCCGGTCACTGCGTAAAGATTGGCCATGCGAAAGCGGAAGGACTTGATTGTGACTTCGTCGCCCGGCTTCATAATCAGGATTTTCTCGGCCTGGTACATGGAGGAAAAGATGATGCCGACGACCATGACCAGGACACCGAAATGAATGATGATGCCGGTGATGCGTCTGGGGTTGCCGCGATAGGCGGAGACAAAGCCCTGAGCCCGGCTCACCTTTTCGCGCTTTGCGAAGAAGGCGGCGACTTTGTTGAAATCAATGACAATGGCGGTGAGCACAAAAAAGACGACGAATAAACCCGCCAGGGCATAAGGTTTGCGCACGCCAAAAACCAGGAAGAACACAGTCGATACCGCCGCGATGATCAGGGGCGGGCTGAAGAGCTTTTTGATATTTTCGGCGTTTGACTTTCTCCACGGGATGTAGGGCCCGACACCCATCAAAAAGATCAAACCCAAGGCAACCGGCATAAAAACAGCGTTATAGTAAGGCGCGCCGACAGACACTTTTTGCAGCTCCAGCACTTCCATCAGCAAGGGATACAGGGTGCCGACAAAAACGGTCGCCAGGGCCACGAGAAAAAAGAGATTGTTAAATAGAAAGACCGACTCGCGTGACATCATCGACTCCATCCGCACCTGACTCTTGAGCTTCGTGGAGCGAAGAATGAGCGTGCCGAAGGACAAAAGCAGCATGAAGGTCACAAAGCCGAGAATGAAGATGCCCCGGCCCGGGTCCGCCGCGAAGGAATGGACAGAAGAAAGGATGCCGCTACGTACCAGGAAGGTTCCGATCAGGGAAAGCGAAAAGGCCATGATGATTAAAAAGAGATTCCAGACCTTGAACATCTTTCGTTTTTCCTGAACCATGGTCGAGTGCAGAAAGGCCGTCGCGACCAGCCAGGGCATGAAGGCCGCATTTTCAACAGGGTCCCAGCCCCAGTAGCCGCCCCAGCCGAGTTCGTAATAGGCCCAGTAGCCGCCCATTAAGATCCCGCAGGATAAACTCAACCACGCGAAAACGGTCCAGCGCTGCGTGGCCTTGACCCATTCCTCCCCGAGCCGCCCCGAAAAAAGCGCTGCCATGGCGAAGGAAAAGGGTATGGAAAGACCGACGTAGCCCAGGTACAGGAGGGGTGGATGGACGACCATGGCCGGGTCCTGTAAAAGCGGGTTTAAGTCCTTTCCGTCGGCCGGCACGGGGAAAATACGCTCAAAGGGATTGGACAGAAAAAGGATGAGCAGTAAGAAACCGCATAACACAACGGACTCGATGCAGATGAGGTAGGGCATGACCACGGGCTGGGTTTTCCAATGAATGAGGGTGGCCAGCATACAGTAAAGCGAAAGGATCCACGCCCACAGGAGCAATGAGCCCTCGTGTCCGCCCCAGAGGCCGGCGACCTTGTAAAAAACAGGCAGCTTGCTGTTGGAAGTCGCGTAGATGTATTTGACTGAGTAGTCTTCGGTCAAATACCCGTAAATCAAAATAGCCATCCCGATAGTGATCAGCACAAACATTGAAATGACCGCGCGGCGCCCGACGACGACCCACGTCGCGTTCCGGGTTTTGAGTCCGATCAATGGTGTGGCGATACCGACAAAAGACAGAACCAGCGCCGTTACCACCGCAAAATGTCCGATTTCAATCATCATGGTTTCACGTCCTCAAAGTCTGTACAAACGCGGTCCGATCAAAAAAACGGGAGAAACGACACAAGCGGTTTCCCCCAAAAGCCACGCGCACGTGATCTCACTGATCGACCTTCAGTGTTTTAATCAAACCCTTTGTTTCAAAGTTTACGCCCGCCTGTTTCATTTCAAGCGGCATATAGTCTTCCTCATGTTTCGCCATAATCATGTGAGAATGAAAGACATGGTCTGTATCCCAATACCCCTCAACCACGGCCCCTTTCCCTTCTTTAAAGAGATCCGGAGGGATGCCTTCAAAGGCGACGGGGATGGTTTCCGCGCCGTCGGTCAAATCAAAACGAATCTTGAGGGTTTCGGGGATGACTTCCATGCTGTCGTCAACCACCATGCCGGCGACGCGCATCTTTTTCCCGTAACGATCCGCCTCAAGCGTGACAACTTCCGAGGGGGTCACAAAATACACCAGATTTTCCCCGAAATTGCCAAACGCCAGATAACCCAGACCCAGTACGACAATCGCGATACTGCCCGCGATCCCCATTTTTTTTCCTGAAATCATTGTCATGTCTCCGCTTGGTAGACCTTCTCCTGCCTGATCATAACATAGAGCATTGCGACACGTCTTTCCATGAAAAAGAGAAAAAATGCCAAGGGCGCGAGTGAGAAAAGATAGGCCGAAGTGATGAAACCATAGTTGGGCACCAGTGCGATTTCCGTGGCATTCAGCACACGGGTTTCGCTATCCCAGCGGCCCACGGCCACGATGGTTTTAAGCTCGCGCAGTGAGTCGGTATCTTTTCCGGTAAATACAACGGCCACTTTCTCGCGTTCTCCTGAAAGGTTGAATCGAAAAGGCTTATCCCCGTCCGCCCGGATAAAACTTCCCGCATCAATCATGCCCATGAGCCGGACGTCTGTTGTCGAGGCTCGCTCCAAAAGCACTTTGGGTGAAACAGCGTGGACGTCCCGAAAATACCGGGAAACCGCCAAGCCCACGATGAGGCCGAATATCGCGGTGAGGACCGTCCATCGTATGTAGAGACCTTTCACTGTCTTCCCACTGCGTCATCATTGTGTTCAAGAATCGTCCTCACACGGAACCTTCACTTAATAGGCGGCCTTGCTTGGCTTCAAGCAGATGTTCCAAATAGAGCATTTGCGTCCGGACCATCAGCATGTAAGTAAAAAGCAGACCCACGCCAATCGACATCAGCGCGAAGGGCACGAGCATGTCCGGGGCAATGCTCACGCCTCGGTTTGAGACGGACAGAGGCTGGTGCAGCGAGCGCCACCATTCCACGGAAAAATGGATGATGGGCAGATCGACGAAGCCAATAATCGCCAAAATCGCCGAAAAGGTGGCCCGCTTTTCCTTGTCGTCCAAAAAAGTCCGCAGCATCAAATACCCCACCAAAGTTAAAAACATGATCGCGAAAGAGGTCAGGCGCGGGTCCCACACCCACCAGGCGTTCCACGTCGGTTTGCCCCAGATGGAGCCAGTAATCAATCCGCCCGCCGTAAAAAAAAGTGAAAGCCCGGCCGCCGCGTGACAGGCGTTGTCCACCACCGCTTCCCGTTTCCAAAGATACCAAATGCTGCAGATAAAGAGGGTGGAATAAGCGAGCATAGCGGTTTGGGCGAAGGGGACATGGACATACATGATGCGCACAACTTCACCTTGGTAATAATCGGGGGAAGAGGTCACCAAACCGGTGTAAAGGCCGATGCTGATGAGAACACCGGCGGTGATACCAAACCATTTTTCGTATTTTCGAAGCCGGCCGATGAAGCGTGTCGCAACCATCTCAATAATGCCTTGAGTTTAATAATCCAAAATAAATTCAAAAATCCAAAACGAAACGATAACAAATATTACATCGAAGACAACCAGCAGTTCAATCCAGTGACGGTACAGCGAAAACGCATCGCCGCTGAGCGCCCCCCGCGTGGCCTCGACCGCCCCGATAAAAATCGGCACGGACAAAGGCAGGAGCAGAATGGGGAACATCACTTCCCGCGCCCGGACTTGAACCGTCAGCGCCGAAAAAAGCGTTCCCAGCGCCGAAAGCCCGATCGTCGCAACCGCTGATATTAACAGAAGCGGGAGGAGCTGATCAAGAATGTCCAAATTAAAAAAAAGCACAAAGAGCGGAAACAAGATGATTTCAACTGTCAGCATGAAGAGCAGATTCCCCAGAAACTTCCCCAGGTAAATCGCGCCCTTCGGGATGGGGAGGGTCTGAAAATATTCCATGCAGTCGTTGTTGACTTCAATCAAAAAGGACTTTCCCAGGCCGATAATCGCCGTGAACCCGAAGGCCACCCAGATGATGCCGGGCATAATCTCTTTGACTGTTTCAGGGTCGAGTGAAAAACTGAAACTGAAAATTAAAATGACGTTGAGGGCAAAGAAAAACATCGAGGAGATGTTTTCCCGGTTCCGGTATTCGCTTAGCAGGTCTTTCCAGGCGATCCACCGGACGACACTAAAAAAGCGCATCGGCCGCCACCATGTCCTTGACTGTCATTTCGGTGAGCGCGGAGCGGTTCAAGACCCCGACACGGTGGGCGACATCCGCCGTCGGTCCGCGGTCATGGGTTGTCATGAGCACGGCAGCCCCCGTCTTTGTAAATTCACGTATACAGTCGTTCATCATACCGACGCCCCTTTCATCCAGCGAGGCATAGCCTTCGTCCAAAAACAAAACCTTGGGGCGAATCAGCAGGGCCTTTGCGATGGACAGGCGTTTTTTCATGCCTGCCGAGAGATAACGGCTTCTTAGGCGGGCGAAGCGGCCGATGCCGACTTGGTCCAGCGCTTTCTTGATTTCCCCGTCTGTCGGATTCCATCCACGGATGCCGATGGCGAACTGGATGTTTTCCTTCACGCTCAAATCATCATAAAGGTAGGAGCCGTGTCCGATGAGGTAAATGGCTTCGCGCACCTTGTCCCGGTTGCGCGCGCCATCCATGCCCATGATCTCAAAGCGGCCGGAGGTTGGCCGGTGCAGTGTCGCGAAAATGCGAAGTAGCGTGGTTTTCCCCGCGCCGTTCGGACCGAAGAGCGCGTAGCACTCCCCCTGCCGAATTTCAATGGAAACTTCTTTTAAAACCAAGTAGTGCTGGAAGGATTTGGAAAGCGA
>JBHHXB010000086.1:0-9998 GCA_046756825.1 Nitrospiria bacterium
TGAACACCACGGGGATTTGTGTCTTCGGCGAGGTACTTTTCGATCACTTCCCGGACGGCAACAAAGTATTGGGCGGCGCGCCCTTTAATCTGGCATGGCATTTACAGGCCTTCGATCAAAAACCTTGTTTGATCAGCCGAGTGGGCGACGACGCGCCGGGACAGGCGATCCGCGCCGCTATGACCGGCTGGGGCATGAACACGCGCTTTCTGCAAACCGACGTCAAACACCCGACCGGGTGTGTGGAAGTACAGCTTGAAAACGGCGAGCCGCGATACGACATCGTTTCAAACTGCGCCTACGATTTTATCTCCGATGAAGACGAGGAACAGACTCACTGCCAAATCCTCTATCACGGCAGCCTGGCGCTCAGAAATCACGTCTCCGCCCGGACGTTTCGATATTTAAAAGGAAAAAAGCCCGAACGGATTTTTCTCGATGTCAACCTGCGCGAGCCCTGGTGGCGGCGCGAGACTGTGCTGGACTTCGCCGATGACGCCCATTGGGTGAAAATGAACGAGGAAGAACTACGGATGCTCTCCTCCAAAAACCGCCCCTTGGAGGAAAGTGCCCGTGATTTCAGAGAATCGCATCAAATCGAGGTCTTGGTCATCACCCGTGCCGAAAACGGCGCCTTGGCAGTCACGGATAAAGGAGACGCCATTTCTGTCGCGCCCGCGCGCTCACTTCACGTCATCGATACGGTGGGCGCGGGGGACGCCTTTTCCGCCGTGCTTGTGCTCGGTCTTTCGAAGCACTGGCCGCTGGCCCTGACGATGGAACGTGCGCAGGCCTTCGCGTCTCTCCTGGTTGCCCGGCGGGGGGCGACCGTACAGGACGCCGGATTTTACCGGCCGCTCATCGAGGAGTGGCAGTTGACTGCGTCGTAAACATGAATTTCAAGGAGCACGGCCCTCTATGTATGAACAAGTCTCCCATTCCCTGCTGAACGAGATCCTGAACGAGCTGAATCCCGACATCAAAAAGCGGGATTTGCGGTATTTTTATACACGGCTCGGGGCCAATTTTTACGCCATATACAGTCTGTTTCATCAGCTTTACGGTCATCGTGACGACTTCAAGCAACAGGCCCTGAACTTGGTCGAAACCCTGGCGCGTCAATACATCGCCCGGCCCGGTATTTTAAAGAAAACCGACATCGAACGGGAAAAGGACTACAACTGGTTTTTAAGCCAGCAATGGGTCGGCATGGCCCTTTATTGCGACGGTTTCGCGGGAAACCTGAAGGGCCTGACATCGAAAGTCTCCTATTTTCAGGAGCTGGGCGTCAACCTGCTCCACATCATGCCCATCCTCGCCTGTCCCCAGGGGGCGAGCGACGGCGGCTACGCTGTGAGCAATTTCCGTGAAATCAACCCCAAGGCCGGAACGCTGGCGGATCTCCAGGCACTCGCCGCGAGATTGCGCAAGCGGGACATGCTGCTCGTTTTAGACGTCGTTTTAAACCATTCCTCCGATGAGCACGATTGGGCACAAAAAGCCCGGGCGGGGGATTTGAAATATCAGGACTATTACTACATCTTTGAAAACAGGGAAATCCCCGACCTGTACGAGGAAACAATGCCCGAGGTTTTTCCCGAAAACGCGCCGGGGAATTTCACCTGGGACGAAAAAATGGGCAAGTGGGTCATGACCGTCTTCAATCATTATCAGTGGGATTTGAACTACAGCAATCCGGCCGTCTTCATTGAAATTCTCGACATCATCCTTTTTTGGGCCAACCAGGGGGCGGACGTCGTGCGCCTGGACGCCGTCGCCTTTTTGTGGAAAAAGATCGGGACGATTTGCCAGAACGAACGCGAGGCCCACCTGGTCCTCCAACTGTTGAAGGACTGCGGTCAGGTCACCGCGCCGGGTGTCGTGTTTATCGCCGAGGCCATCGTCGCGCCCGTGGAAGTCATCAAGTATTTCGGCGAGGACGCCGTCATCGCCAAGGAATGCGAAATCGCCTACAACGCGACCTTCATGGCCCTGTTGTGGGACGCCGTAGCGACCAAGAACGCAAAACTCCTCAATCAGGGGATTCAAAGCCTGCCGAGCAAGCTCGACCGCGCCACATGGCTGAATTACCTGCGTGGCCATGACGACATCGGCCTGGGCTTTGATGACATGGACATCATCCGCGCCGGGTACAATCCAAGAGAACACCGCCGTTTTATCATTGAATATTTTACCGGTACTTACGGGGCTTCGCCCGCAAAGGGCATGAAATTCGGGCGCAACCACAAAACGGGCGACGCGCGGATTTCGGGCTCACTGGCCTCCCTTGTCGGCCTGGAAGCCGCGCTTTTACGGGGCGATCCCGATGAAATCGACAAAGCCGTCCACCTCATTCTCCTGCTGCACAGCATGATTTTGTCCTTCGGGGGCATTCCGCTGCTCTACTATGGTGACGAGATCGGCACGACGAACAATTACCGTTATGTGGAGGATGAAAGCAAAGCCAAAGACAACCGCTGGCTGCACCGCCCCATCATGGATTGGGACAAGGCGGCCCGGCGCTATCAGCACGGCACGCCGGAACAGCGGATCTTCGATGCCCTAAAAAAAATGATCGCGGTGAGAAAAGAAATTCCCGCCTTCGCCGATTACAATAACCGTGAACTACTCAGGGTTGAAAACCCTCACTTGTTTGTTTTTTTGCGGACACACCCCGAACATCCCGCCAACCCCGTCCTGATCGTCGGCAACTTCGACGCCTCGTCTCAGGATTTGAACCTCGGCGCCCTGGAAACCAGACTTCACTTGCAATCCCAATCTCTAAAAGATCTTTATTCCGGAGAATCGCCGCCCCTGCGCGACGGGCGTCTGACGTTGCCGCCCTATCAATTCTATTGGCTGTGCAAACAATAAAAATGCCACCCTTCAACCCTGTGTCTCACGTCCGCACGGCGGGCAAATCGCTTTCGATGCGGCCATCTTTCAGTCGGATCACACGGGCGGCCCGCTCGGCGATATATTGCTCGTGCGTGACCATGATGACGGTATTACCCTGATCATGCAGTTCCTGGATCAGCGCCATGATGTCCTCACCCGTCCTGCTGTCAAGGTTGCCTGTCGGCTCATCGGCGAGAATCAGCGCTGGCCGCGTGACAAGCGCCCGCGCGATGGCGATGCGCTGCCGCTGGCCGCCGGAAAGCTCGTTCGGCCTGTGCCGTTTCCGGTTGCCGAGGCCAACACGCTCCAGCGCCTCGGCGGCCAGACTCCGCCGCTCGGCAGGAGAGACACCCAGATACAGCAGCGGCAATTCGACGTTTTTTAAGGCGGAGACACGGGGCAGCAGATTAAAAGACTGGAACACAAAGCCGATTTTTTGATTTCGAATCTCCGATAATTGGTTGTCGCTCAGGCTTTGAATGTCCTTCTCCCCCAGATAGTAATGCCCCCTCGTCGGCGTGTCGAGACAGCCGATGATGTTCATCAGCGTCGATTTCCCCGACCCGGAGGGCCCCATGATAGCGACATATTCGTTTTCCTGAATCTGAAAATTGATGTGAGACAGGGCCTGCACGGCAACCGCGCCGCTTTCATAGGTCTTTGCGACCATCTCCATTTGAATCAAGGTGTTCAGAACCTGCTCCTTGCGTTTTTTCACTTATTCGTAGCGGAGCGAGTCGATCACATTGCGGTTGGCGGCCCGGAAGGCGGGATACAGCCCGGCGACAACCCCGATGCCCGCGCAAATCATAAAGCTGTAGGATACCCAGACCAGGGGCAGCAGGGCCTCTTCCCCGAGGTAAAAGTGATTAAAAAGAACACCCCCGCCGACGCCCAGTAATCCGCCCAGAAGACCGAGAATAAGGGACTCGGTTAAAAACTGCATGAGAATTTGAAATTTTTTCGCCCCGATGGCCCGCCGGATCCCGATCTCCCGCGTCCGCTCCGTCACTGAAATCAGCATGACATTGGCGATGCCGATACCGCCGACCACGAGGGAAACCAGAGCGATGACAATGATAAATCGCGCCAGCTCCTTATTCGTTTCCTGTACTGTCGCCAAAAAGAAATCCTGTCGCCGTACCCTGAAATCATTTTCAGTCTGGGGACTTAAACGATGACTTTGACGCAGAATGGTTTCAATATCAAAAAGTGATTCATCATAATCCTTGGCGCTCCGCATCTGCGCCAGGATGCTGGACAGATGATCCACACCGAAAATCCGCTCCTGCGCGGTTGTGAGCGGAATGAATACCTGATCATCGGGGTTCGACCAGCTCTCTCCCCGGGCCTCCAAAAGACCGATGACCTCGAAAGGCCTGGATTGAATCATCACGGTTTGACCGATGGGTGAGCCCTCCTGAAACAACTTTTCATACACTGTGGCCCCCAGGACACAGACGCGGGCGCGGCGCTTCAACTCTGTTTCGTTAAAAAAACGCCCCTCGACGAGGGATTCATTATTCACCGCGCGGTACGCCGGGGTAGTGCCCGTCACTTGCGTGGACCAGTTTTTATCGAGAAAGGCGGTGTCCCCGTTCCCGGAATATACCGGAACGGTGCGGGTAATAACTTGAGACTGCGTCACCAGCGCATCCGCCTCGGATAACTTGAGGCTCACCGCCTTCGCGCCCGTCCGGACGCCGTGCCGCCAGGAAAAACCCGGACGGATGCGCAACACGTTGGAACCCAGCCGTGACAGACGCTCGTTGATGCGCTGTTGGGTCAATTCCCCGAGCACAACCACATGCAAAACCGCGCCGATGCCCACAGCCATGCCGATCAAAATCAAAAAAGAGCGAAGCGGATTGGCCCTGAGATTTTGAAAGGCCAGACCGATATTTTCAAAAAAACGCATCATTGCTTAAAAACCGCTATTTTTTCCTGCTCCCCGCGCCGAAGCTTCGGCTGCGTTTGATTCTTTTTTCAAGCCGTTCATTGGCTTTTTTTAACCGCGATTTCATTTCAACGCCAAGCACATCTCCTTTTTTGAGGCCCGACAAGATCTCCGCCTGCTTGAAATCGGAAAGACCGACGGTCACCTTTCGGGAAACAAATTGGGTGCCTTCTTTCAATAAAACGGTCCGTGTGTTTTCGTCCCGCTGCTCCGTTGGGCTGCTTTGCAGCGCCACAAGGGGGGCCAGCAACACATCGTCCTTATTCAAGGTTGTGATTTTAATCTGCGTGTTCATACCCGATTTCAATTTCCCGTCTGTATTGGAAACCTCGATAATGACATCAAAAAGGGTCACATTCTGCTCGACCTTCGCTTCAGGGGAAACCCGAATGACGGTGCCCTGAAAACGCAGGTCCGGGTAGGCATCCGCCACAACCGTCGCGGACTGACCCATTTCAACCTTGCCGATATCAATTTCATCAATGCCCGCTTCAATATAGACCGTGTGCATGGCCGCGAGATCCGCGATGGGCGTCCCGCCACCCACATTGCTGACACCCGAAGAAATAATCTGGCCTTTTTCAACATACTTTTGAAGAATCACCCCGTCAATCGGCGCGAGGACCACGGAATCTTTCAAGCGGTCTTTCGCACGATCCAGCGTTGTCGTGGCCTGAATCACTTTGCCCCTGGCGACGGCCAGTTGCAGGGAGGTCTGATCCCGCTCTTCCTCGGAGATAATTTTTTTCTGAAAAAGCGTGTTTCGGCGATTAAACATGAGTTTGGACTGCTGAAGCTCCGCTTTCGCGATAACCAGGTCGGCTTCGGCGAGCGCCACGGCCGACTGCTCGTCTTTTTGATCCAGCCTCGCGATTAAATCGCCCCGCCGGACGAAGACGCCTTCCTCGACGGGAAGCGCCACAATCTCTCCGGAGGCCTTTGATTTGATTTCGATCCGGTTAACGGGTTTGACAAGACCGCTTGCCTCGACATCGACCCGAAAATCGCCACGCGAAACCCGAAACTCCTTGTAGCGCACCGGCCCTGCCTCACCATCCGTGGAGCGGCCTTGATTCACCCAGAAAAACCCTCCGGCAAGCGCTGAAACCAGAATCAAGAGGGTCGTCAGTATTTTTCCCAAATAAGCCACGCTGTTTAACTCCTGCATGCTGTTTCGCAGTATTTTAATCTAAAAACAAATCAGACGAAACAGCCGTTTTTCTTAAAGATCTGAATGAATTAAGAGTAAAGGATCCGACAGGAAGGGGTCAAGTACGGCATGGGTGAATCCAGGACCGACTTTAGATCAATCATCCGTGAATCATTCGAAATAAGGCCCGGCGCGGCTTGATCAACTTCGATCTACTTGGTATCATTCTTTTGCGAGGTTTTTCAGAGGTCCTTGCTTCTAACCGGAAGTTCCAGATGTCCTTATCTATACTCGGAAGAAATAAAATTCAGGTCTGAAATTTGCGCTAACATAGTGATGACAATTTTCAAGCACGTTCAGGCCTTGAAGAGACATCATGTGTACGTTTTTGGGGAAAGGGTTTGGCATGGCGCTAGAGCAAAGCAAGTTCAAAATCGGTGTGATCGGATTGGGATATGTCGGACTTCCTTTAGCGGTCGCCTTTGGAAAATATTTTGAAACCGTGGGCTTTGATATTGACGAAGCCCGTGTCGCAGCGCTGAAACAAGGCATCGATACCACCCTCGAGGTCTCCGGGGAAGCCCTGAAAACCACAGACCGGCTCTCTTACACGACCACACCGTCCGAGATGAAAAGTTGCAATTTTTACATCGTCACGGTTCCGACCCCGATTGACACCTACAAACGGCCGGATCTGACCGCACTTCAAAAATCCTCGGAAACGGTGGGCTCGATTTTAAAAAAGGGCGACATTGTCGTCTACGAATCCACCGTTTATCCCGGTGTGACCGAAGAGGTGTGCGTCCCCATTTTAGAAAAAGAATCTGCTTTGGTTTTTAATCAGGATTTTTTTGTAGGCTACTCTCCCGAACGCATCAATCCGGGGGACAAGGAACACACCGTGACAGATATTCTCAAAGTCGTCTCGGGCTCGACGCCGGAAACACTCGACACCGTCGATACCCTCTACGGCGCGGTCATCAAGGCGGGCACGCATCGGGCCGAATCCATCCGGGTGGCCGAGGCCGCCAAGGTCATCGAAAACACGCAGCGCGATGTCAACATCGCACTGGTCAATGAACTCTCCCTCATTTTCAACCGCCTGGGCATTGACACGGATGCCGTATTGAAAGCCGCCGGCACAAAATGGAACTTTTTGCCGTTCACGCCGGGCCTGGTCGGCGGGCACTGTATCGGCGTCGATCCCTATTACCTCACGCATAAGGCTCAGGAAGTCGGATATCATCCCGAAGTGATTCTCGCGGGACGGCGTATCAACGACAACATGGGCGGCCATGTCGCGGGGGAAGTCGTGAAACTCATGACGAAGAAAAAAGTCCGTGTCGGCGGCAGTCGCATTCTGGTGCTGGGCATCACCTTCAAGGAAAATTGTCCCGACATCCGAAACACGCGCGTCATCGACATCGTGACCGAATTTCAAGACTACGGCGTTGACGTGGACGTCTACGATCCCTGGGCGGACGTCGCGGAAGTCCAGGCGGAATACGACATCACACTCGTCTCACCACCCAATGAGGCTTTTTACGACGCGATTGTGCTCGCGGTGGGACACAATCAATTCAAGGAATGGACGGAGGCCGATTTCGCAAAATACGCCAAACCCGCGCATGTCCTTTACGATGTGAAACACGTCTTAAACCGCGCATGGGTGGACGGCCGCTTGTAATTTTTCATGACTTTCTTTTGACACCAGGAACGAGATTCACCACAATCCATCTGACAAAGGGAGACAAAATATGCACTACTTGGTAACGGGCGCAGCGGGTTTTATCGGTTTTCACGTGGCGAAGCGTCTTCTCGCCGCGGGAGAAGACGTGACCGGGCTCGACAGCATGAGTGATTATTATGATGTACAACTCAAGGCCGACCGCTTGAAGGAGCTCGAAAACGAAGCCAACTTCCGCTTCGTGAAGTGCGACCTCGCGGATCGCCAAAACATCGAACAGCTTTTTGAAAACAATCGCTTCGACCGGGTCATTCATCTCGCGGCGCAGGCGGGCGTCCGCTACAGCCTTGAAAATCCGCACGTTTATATCGACAGCAATCTCGTCGGCACCTGCCACATTCTTGAAGGGTGCCGGGCGACCAACGTGCCGCACCTGGTCTACGCCTCCTCCAGCTCGGTCTATGGCTCCAACACGCGAATGCCCTTTTCGGTTCACCACAATGTGGATCATCCAGTCTCCCTCTATGCGGCTACAAAAAAAGCAAATGAACTGATGGCCCATACCTATTCCCATCTGTACCGCATCCCCACCACAGGCCTGAGATTTTTCACCGTGTACGGTCCTTGGGGACGCCCGGACATGGCGTTGTTCATTTTCACGAAGGCCATTTTGGCTGGCGAGCCGATAGACGTCTTTAATTTCGGGAAGATGCAGCGTGACTTCACCTACATCGACGACATCGTCGAAGGGATTCTCAGGGTCACCGAACGTATTCCCGAGCCCAATCCGCAGTGGACGGGGGACGACCCTGATCCCGCCACCAGCGCCGCGCCGTACAAAATTTACAACATCGGCAACAACAACCCCGTCGAACTGCTCGGCATGATCGAAGCGCTCGAAAACGCCCTGGGGAAAAAAGCAAAACGCCGCTACAAACCCATTCAACCCGGCGACGTCCCCGCGACATACGCCGACGTCGATGATTTGATGGAAGACGTTGGCTTCAAGCCCGAAACATCCATCGAAGACGGCATTGCAAAATTCATCGACTGGTACCGTACCTATTACAAGATTGTATAGTACCTGCCCAAAGAACCGCTAACTGAACAACCCTCGACCATAAGATGAGATGTTTCAACCACCCCCGAACAAGCCCCTAAAAAATAGCATTTTCCTCAGTCCTTCAGTCGTACCGGCTCACATACAGGGGCGCGGTCACGCCGCGCCCCTGAGGTCCTTGTCATAACAGCTTTTCCCTGAAGCGCCGCCATGAACGGCAAAGCCGTTTTCAGAAACGAGGAGATCTACTTTGGATGACCCTTCATCCGTTTATGGGGCGATGATTTCCCTTGTCCGTGGGCCCTCCCTTTCGTCATGGCATTGTGCAGTTTCGCCTGCTGCTCTTTCGTCAGTGTTTTGCGAACGGCCAACTTCAAGCGAACCTTCTCCTTTTTCAAAGCCGTTTTCAGGCCACCCAGCTCATCCACCTTTGAAAAGATCTCTCCTTCCAATACCCCCTCTTTATGCATCAACCTTTTGAGCTCCAGCTTGGCGATTTCAATATCGGCCTTCATTCGGATCTTTTTCTTTTTGAAATCGAAGCTCATCCCGTAGAGTTCCTTTTTTTGCTGATCGCTCAGCCCCAGGGCTTCGCCGTGTTTTAACACGCGGACGGCACTGTCCGGTTTTTCGCCGTACTTCCCTTTCGGCTTTTCGGCAAAGGCCCCGGAGGCAAACGAAATCACCGCCAGCACGCTTAAAGTGAGAATCACTATTTTTTCAAACTTTTTCTTCATCGGATCATTTCTCCTTCATTTTTGTGGGTTGATTAGAACGGGAGCGCGTCCGACCGCTCCCCCGTAAGTGTCTTACATCGCCGGTTTTCTCCGGAAACCCTGCCACATTAGCAAGAAGAGCGTCAGGGCGATCAACAGACCGATCACCGAAAAGGTGATCACCTGCTTCTGACCGGAGGCTTCATCCTGCTTCTCCATTTTGAAACCTTCAACAGCGTCCTCTCCGGCGACCGTCCGGTCCATCGCCGCCTGATATTGCGGCAGGAGCGCGGCGCCGGCGGTATTACCGGGAGCATTCAAGACCTCTTTGACAATTTGATCGAGCGCCTCATTCGCCGCCGTCCGGGCGCTCGCGGAAGAGCCGTGCGCCGCCACCGATTCGGCATAGGCGTTCACCAGTTCCTGCCTGATTTCTTCCGATGCGTCCCAGTAGCCCTTCCGGATCGTCTCGATCATGATCGCCGTCAGATCCTGAAAGGCGTAGGGGTTTTCCTTGTCAAACCACTCCC
>JBHHXB010000087.1:0-9824 GCA_046756825.1 Nitrospiria bacterium
CCTTTATCTGCTCGGGTTTTCACGAAAAGACATCGACGCCTTTTTACAAGCGCAGTCGGCTTGAAGCACCCTCTCCAAACATATCTTTCCCAGGTTAAAAACGCGATTTTTCCCGATCATTTCCAAATCAATAACAATTTAAATTTCCCTTATTATTTACATGCTTAAAACTTGACATTCCCAATTCTTCGCATATAATCAAATCGAAGTGGGGAAAAGTGGTGAGCGAGACCTAAATTAAAGGAAAATTCGATTGTTCCTCGGGAATTTCACCCATACGATTGATGTCAAGGGCCGTTTGAGCATCCCTGTTAAATTCCGGGAACCCATTCACGCCGAGTCCAGCGGCACCGTCTTTATCACGTCCGAGCTTGACCCCTGCCTCGCGGCCTACACCCGCCCCGAATGGAACCGCCTGCTGGACAAGGTGCAAAATTTACCCGGTATGAATACAGGCGTACGTGATTATCGGCGTTTATTGTATTCAAGAGTAAGCGAATGCACACTCGATAAGCAAGGCCGCATCCTCATTCCGCAAAAACTCCGGGAGTACGCGGGATTGAAAGGTGACACCTACCTGGTTGGAAACAACAATAAAATCGAAATCTGGAACCCGCACAGATGGGATGAAGCCGAGGCCCGCGCCCTGGAAGGAGCCCCGGAGATTCAAAAAGAACTCGCGCGGCTCGGGATGTAATTTTCGCGATTTGGAGCACATGCGTCATGTCTCAGTTCAAGCAAAACGACGTTCACCCGCAAAGCGAAATACACCAACCCGTCATGGTGGACGAAGTTTTGACCGCCCTCGGATGCGGCGTCTTTCCCGACAACACCGATTCGGAGAAGGTTTACGTAGACTGCACCCTGGGACTGGGTGGACACACAGCGGCGATTTTAGAAGCGACGGCCCCCAACGGCAGGGTGATCGGCATTGACCGGGACGGGCTGGCCCTCAAAATGGCTGAGAAACGCCTCGCCGAACATGAGGGCCGCTTCACACTTCGAAAGGGGACATTCAAAGAATTACTGACCATCGTTTCAGATCTGGGTTACACATCCGTGGATGGGGTGCTCTT
Source organism: Nitrospiria bacterium (assembly GCA_046756825.1). GTDB lineage: Bacteria > Nitrospirota > Nitrospiria > SBBL01 > JAADHI01 > JAADHI01. The sequence continues at coordinate 1,077 of JBHHXB010000087.1, forward strand.
TGATTTCGGCATTTCCTCCTATCAGCTCGACACCGCCGGGCGCGGGTTTTCATTCCAGCAGCCCGGCCCGCTGGACATGCGGATGGATTCAGAAACAGGAAAAACGGCCGCGGATCTCGTCAATCATCTACCCGAGAAGGAATTGGCGCGCCTCATTCGTGTATTTGGAGAAGAACGCTGGGCGGACCGCATCGCCCTGGGCATCGTCCATTTCAGGACCGAAAACGGAGAGATTAAGAACACAGAGGAGCTTGAAAATATTATCTGGCGCGCCACCCCCGCAAGATTCCGGCATGGCAGAACCCATCCGGCCACACGAACATTTCAAGCGCTCAGAATGGTCGTCAATGATGAGATCGAACAAATTGAAGCCGGCCTTTCGGCCGCCATCTCCCTTTTAAGACAAGGCGGACGACTTGTCGTGATTTCCTTCCATTCGCTGGAAGACCGCTGCGTCAAACACACTTTTAGAGCCTTTACAAAAAAGACTCATGCGCAAAAAGAGCAACAATTTATCAATCTTTACAAAAAACCGCTCATGGCAAGCCCCGAAGAAACGGCCGTCAACCGCCGCGCCAGAAGCGCAAAACTCCGCGCGCTTCTTCGGGCCGCTTGATAAAGGGGAAAGCATGCCCCGCTTCATATTGTTACTGCTTATGTTTATCGGCCCGATCATCGCCACATCCTTTTTCTCCGTGTGGCAAAGAAACGAAATGATTCGCATCGGCTATGAAACCGAAACCCTTCAAAGGCAAAAGCAGGTGCTCCTGCGTCGTCAAAAGGAACTGCGTGTTGAAGTCGAACGCCTCAGCGCGCTGGACCGTATCGAGCAGATCGCGGTGGAGCAGCTCGGCATGAGGCGCTCCAGGCCCGAACAACGGATTTTTATGACCGCACAAGCCCCGGAAGAAGAGTTACAGAAGGCGTTCATTCACCTTGAGCTGCACAAAATAGCTCCCTAGGAGGCAACCCGAATGACCCAGCGACAGCCCACAAGCGACCCGTTAAAACCCGCACCGCTTCTCGGTGTTTTTTGCGTGATGATCGGAGGTTTTGCGCTGATTCTCATCCGGCTTGTCTTCATTCAGGGCATTGAACACGACCGCTGGGTGAAGCGCGCGAACCAGGCGCAGGAAAAAAATGTTCGGATTGAAGCGGAGCGCGGGGCCATCTATGACCGCAACGGGAAGGCCCTCGCCATGAATCTGGACCGGCCTTCCCTGTATGCGATTCCGCCTGAAATTAAAGACCCCGTTTCCGTTTCAAAGCAGCTTGCGGCCATTTTGAATCTGCCTCAAAAGATCATTTTAAAACGCCTGCGTAAAAAGTCGGACTTTGCCTGGATCCAACGAAAAATCACCCCCGAAAAAATGGCGAAAATCGACGCTGCGAAAATCAAAGGCATCCGTTTCATCATGGAAAGCAAGCGCGTCTACCCCAGAGGCCCACTCATGGGGCAGTTGATCGGCTTTGCGGGACTCGATAACCAGGGGCTCGAAGGCATCGAACAGCGGCACGACGCCACGCTTCGCGGCACAGAGGGGGCCATTATTTTAGAGCGGGACGCCTATGGGAAATCCGTCTTTCCCAAAGACCTTCAATACATCAAACCCACACCGGGGAAGGATCTGCATCTGACGCTCGACGAGCGTATTCAATTTATCAGCGAGCGCGAGCTTGAGCATATGCTTGAAAAAACGGGAGCGAAGGGCGGAACCGCCATCGTCATGGACCCCTGGACGGGCGAAATCCTTGCGATGGCCATCCGGCCCGCATTTGATCCCAACACCGTCCGCACCTCCAGTCCGACGCAGTGGCGTAACCGGGCCATCGCTGATTTTTACGAACCCGGGTCCACATTCAAAATCGTCACTGCCGCCGCCGCCATCGAAGAGCGCCTGATCACAACGGATGCGCTCATTGACTGCGAGGACGGGGCATACCGCGTCAAGGGCGGCGCCATTCACGACCATGATCCCTTTGGTGTCATTTCCTTTCGGCAGGTGATCGCACATTCGAGCAACATCGGCACCATTAAAGTCGCTGAAATATTAGGGGAAAAACGACTCTCCTCCTATATTCAGAACTTTGGCTTCGGCACACGGCTTGGCATTGATTTAAGCGGGGAATCCCCCGGCCTGGTGCGAAAAACAAGGCAGTGGTCGGGGCGCTCGCTCGCGTCGATCTCCATCGGCCAGGAAGTCGGTGTCACCCCCTTGCAAATGATCACCGCCACGTCGGCCCTGGCCAACGGCGGATATATCATGACACCGCGGATTGTCAAAAAAATTCAGGGGAATAACGGGGAAACCCACACCGAACCGTATATTCAGCGCAGGGTACTGACCGAAAAAACAACGCGAACAATGACCAATATCTTGAAAACCGTCGTTTCAAATGACGGGACGGCCCGGCGAGCGGGTGTCCCCGGCTACACGGTCGCGGGGAAAACGGGAACCGCCCAGAAATTCGACCCCGAAACCGGCCGGTATTCGCGGGATAAGTACGTCAGTTCTTTTGTCGGGTTCGCCCCGGCGGACAATCCCGTCGTCACCATTTTAGTGATGATCGACGAACCCCAGGGTATGGCCTGGGGTGGCGAAATCGCCGCACCCGTTTTTTCCAACATCGCCAACGATGTCCTCTACTATCTTAAAGTTCCCCCCACACAAACGACGCCTACGCCTCAACTTCCAAAACAGGCGGACGCTCAGCCGGTCAAAAAACTTCAAATCGCACATCACGGCGAGGCCGTGCTTCAAGAGGCCTATTATGAGATTGGACCCTCCCGGTGATTTTGAGGGATTGGATCGAGGCTTTTAATGAAAAAAACAAAAAAATGCATCAGCCCATGATCGAACACTTGGGGACAGAAAATATCGACATCCGCGACATCGCCGTGGATTCCAGGGCTGTCTCGCCCGGCACACTTTTCATCGCTGTAGAGGGAACGGAAAAAGACGGGCATGATTACATCGACGCCGCCCTCCAAAACGGGGCCGCCGCCGTGCTTTTAAACGAGCACGCAAACCTCCACCCAAAACCTGAATCGTCCGTAACCCTCATCCCCGTTCCCGACACCAAAGCAGCCCTGCGCCACCTTGCGCCCTATTTCTTTAATCATCCCGCAAAAAAGCTCCAACTCATCGGCATCACGGGAACCAACGGCAAAACGACGACGGCCTATTTGATCGACACCCTGCTGACCCGCGCCGGGAAAAAGAGCGGGCTGATCAGCACCATCGCCTATCGCGACGGGAAACGGGAGATCAAAGCAAAAAACACCACCCCCGGCTTGCTGGATCTGCAACGAACTTTCGCGGAAATGCAAAAAAACCGAATCACACACGTCGTCATGGAAGTCTCCTCGCACGCCCTGCATCAGGGCCGCGTGGCGGGCTGTACCTTTAAAACCGCCATTTTCACGAATTTGACACAGGATCACCTGGATTACCACGGCACAATGACGGCTTATTTTACAGAGAAAAAAACCCTCTTTGAACAAACGCAAGGGAAGTGGCTAATCAACATCGACGACCCCTGGGGCAAACAGCTTCAACAGAGCGCGCCTGAAAAAGTCTGGACTTACGGCATCGACACACCGGCAGATCTTTCTCCGCTTCACTATCAATCCACGCTGGACGGACTTTCGATGACGGCAAGTAGTCCCGCTGGAGCAATTGAAATCCGTTCCTCGCTTTCAGGCCGCCACAACGTTTATAATATTTTGTCCGCCATCGGGGCGGGACTATTGGAAGGGCTGACCAAGGAAGAAATTTCCGAGGGCATCGCCGCACTTGAAAATGTACCGGGACGCTTTGAAAAGATTGATTCAGGCCAGAATTTTACCGTCATCGTCGATTACGCCCACACCGCCGACGCCTTAGAAAGACTGCTTCAGGCCCTCCGCCACCTCAAGCCCAACCGCATACTCACCCTTTTCGGCTGCGGCGGAGACCGCGACCGGGGAAAGCGCCCGAAAATGGGACAGGCCGCGGCGACGCTGAGCGATCAAATCATCCTCACTTCGGACAATCCGAGAAGCGAAGCGCCGCGCGCGATCATTGAGGAAATCGAGGCCGGCGTTCTGTCCCACGCGAAAACAAGGGGACACGAGGTTGATTACGAAATGATGACAGACCGCAGAGAGGCGATTCACCACATCATTCGTCTCGCGAAGGCGGGAGACGCCGTCCTCATCGCGGGCAAGGGACACGAAACCGACCAGCAAATCGGCGGAAGGACCTTTCCCTTTGACGACCGTGAGGTGGCGCGTCAGGCACTCGCGGCACGGCAAAACAGGGCGTAGTCCATGTGGACAATCAGCGAGGTACTGGAAGGCGGTCAGGGGCAGCTTGAAGGCGGATGCTTAAAAGAAACGACATGCGACGGATTTTCCATTGATTCCAGAACAGTCAAAAAAAACGATCTCTTTTTCGCGCTCTCCGGGCCGCATTTCGACGGGCACGCCTTCGTGGCGGACGCACTTGAACGCGGGGGCATGGGTGCGGTCGTCTCCCGCGCCGTTTTTCAAGCACGGCGGGAGGCATGGCGGTCTCTTTCAAAAACCCACGGCTTCATTCTCGTGGAAGACCCTTTATCCGCCCTGCAGTCCCTCGCGAAATGGCACCGAAGGCGTTTCGATGTGCCCGTGGTCGGCGTCACGGGCAGCAACGGCAAGACCACGACCAAGGAAATGGCGGCGGCGATTTTGGCCCGGCGGGGAGCGGTTTTGAAAACAGAAGGCAACTTCAACAATCACATCGGCCTGCCGCTCACCCTGCTCCGGCTCAACCACACGCACACGGCGGCCGTCGTCGAAATGGGTATCAACCAGCGTGGGGAAATGCCCCTGCTTTGCAAAATCGCGCAACCGACCATCGGGCTCATCACAAATATCGGCCCGGCGCATTTGGAGGGACTCGGTAGTTTGGAAGGGGTCTCGGCAGAAAAGGGCCTTCTTTTTGAAGCAATCAAAAGTAAAGGCGCCGCCATCATTAACCAGGATGACCCTTTTCTGGCACCCTGGAAAGCGCGCGTCCCACGGAGCTGGACTTTCGGATTGTCCTCTGGCCCAAAGTCGGCGGACATCACGGCGGACCACATCGTCTTAAAAAAAGACCACAGCACGTTCACCCTTCACCAAAACCGGGCGGAAACCTCTGCTTCAATCCGGCTTCCTGTCCCCGGGAAACACCACGTTTCAAACGCGCTTGCGGCGTCGGCGGTGGCGGCATCACTCGGCTTCAACCTTGAGGCTGTCTCCGAGGGACTCGGTTGTTTTCAATCGCTCCCGCAACGCACGGAAATACTGGACGCTGAAAAATGCACGATCCTTTTCGACGCCTACAATGCAAACCCGGCCTCCGTCAAAGCAGCACTGGATCTCCTCGCCGGTACCCCGCTGCCCTCCGGAAAGCGCATCGCCGTTTTAGGCGACATGCTTGAACTGGGCGATTTTTCGGATGCCGCCCACGTCGAAATCGGGAAATACGCAGCCAATAAAGGCATCGACCGGCTCATCGCTGTGGGACGATACGCCGATCAAATTGCAGCGGGTGCGCGCGAAGGGTCGATGAAGACCGAAAATACCGCAGCCTACCCCGAGCTTTCCGGTGTTGAAACCCGGCTGTGGCGGTGGGCGAAACCGGGCGACCTGACCCTCATCAAAGGATCACGGGGCATGAAAATGGAACGCCTCCTCCCTGTCCTGGGCTGGCCGAAAACCGAACAAGGAGGGCACACCTGATGTTTTACAACCTCCTGTATCCCTTGCACACAACCTTTTCTTTTTTGAACGTTTTCCGCTATATCACGTTTAGAACCATCTACGCCATCGTCACGGCCCTCCTGATTTCCTTCGTCATCGGGCCCTGGATCACCCGCTGGCTCAAAGAGCGCCAAATGGGACAAACGATTCGGGAAGACGGTCCGAAATCGCATCTCGCAAAATCGGGCACGCCGACGATGGGCGGGTTGATGATTTTAATCGCCATCCTGTCCTCCACCCTGCTTTGGGCCGATATGACAAATCTCTACATCTGGCTCGCGCTCTTTTCAACGACGGGGTTCGGGCTGATCGGCTTTCGGGACGACTACCTCAAGTGCATCAAAAAAGATCCGAAAGGCCTGCTCCCGCGCTATAAGTTCGGTCTTCAAATCAGCATCGCGCTCGTGACCGCGCTCGGGCTCTACGCTTCACCGGCCTACTCGACTATTTTGTCCATCCCCTTCTTTAAAAACGTGGCACCCGATCTCGGCGTCTTTTACATTCCTTTTGCGATTTTAGTCATCGTCGGCGCATCCAACGCCGTCAACCTCACGGACGGACTCGACGGCCTCGCCGTCGGACCGGTCATGGTCACAGCGGTCGCCTATTTAATTGTCTCCTACGTCAGCGGACACAGCGATTTTTCGGAATATCTGCTCATTCCGCATATCAAGGGCGCGGGGGAGCTGGCCGTCTTTTGCGGATCAATCCTGGGGGCCTCCCTCGGATTCCTTTGGTTTAACGCCTATCCCGCCACGATTTTCATGGGAGACATCGGCTCGCTTCCGCTGGGCGGCGCGCTGGGCACGGTCGCCGTGATTTCAAAACATGAACTGCTCCTGGCGCTGGTCGGAGGCATCTTTGTCGTGGAGGCACTGTCGGTCATTTTTCAAGTAGTTTCGTTTAAATCACGCGGGAAACGGGTCTTTTTAATGGCCCCGATTCACCATCACTACGAACTCAAGGGATGGAAGGAGCCTAAAATCGTCGTTCGATTCTGGATCATCGCCATTATTCTCGGTCTCGTCAGTTTGAGCACGCTGAAACTAAGGTAATACTGATGCACGAGAAATTGAAGGGGAAAAAGGTCTGCGTGGCCGGCATGGGGAAAAGCGGTCTTTCCGCCGCGATGCTGCTTGTGCGAGAGGGGGCAGAAGTCCTGATGATCGACGATCAGCCTGTCACGCCGCCCGCATCCCTGCCGTCACAGATTCAATTTAAACCGGGAAACTGGTCTGAAAACGACCTCATGGCGTCGGATTTGATTGTCCTGAGTCCGGGCTTTCCCCTTTCAAAACTGCCCCTGTCCCCTCTGAAAGCGGCCGGCATCCCCGTCATCGGCGAGATTGAACTCGCCTCGTCCCTGATGAAGACCCCCATCATCGGCATTACGGGCACCAACGGCAAAAGCACGACAACGAGCCTGATCGGGCAAATCCTTCAACACTGGGGTTTGAATGTTTTCGTCGGCGGAAATCTCGGGCTGCCCCTTTCCGAAGCTGTCGGGACTGCCTGGGATTTCGCGGTCGTGGAACTCAGTTCCTTTCAACTGGAAACCATCATCCATTTTCGCCCGCGTATCGCGGCGCTCTTGAATGTGACGCCGGACCACCTGGACCGCTATGCTGATTTCACGGCCTATCAACACACAAAATGGCGTATTTTTGAAAATCAGGCCCCGGAGGATCACGCCGTTTACAACCTGGATGACCCGCTCACTCTGCCGCCCGCCGTGAACAGCGCACAAATCGGCTTCAGCAAAAATAAACGGCCCGATCGCGGGGTCTTTCTCAAAGACGGCGCCATCCAAACAACAGTTTGGGGAGGAGAAGCGGAAAACGTCTTAAAGCTGGATACGCTGCAAACCGAGCCGATGGTTCATATCGAGAACCTTTTGGCCGCCACCGCCATCACACAACTTTGCGGTTGCCCGATTGAAGGCATCGCCCAGGGCTTGCGGTCTTTTAAGGGGCTTCCTCATCGCATGGAATTTGTCCGCATGGTGGACGGCGTCCGATACCTGAACGATTCCAAAGGGACCAATACCGGGGCCTTGATGCGGTCATTGGAAGGCCTTCGCGCGCCCGTCATTTTAATCGCGGGCGGGCGTGACAAGGCCGCTGATTTTTCGCCCTTGCGCGGCCTCGTCCAAAGCAAGGTCAAGGGGCTGATTTTAATCGGAGAGGCAAAAGAAAAAATGGCCGCCTGCTTCTCCGCACACCCCGCCGTCGAAACCGTTGATCATACCGACGGGGCAAAGGCCATGAGAAAAGCCGTACAACATGCCGTAGCCGTCGCGAAACCGGGGGACACCGTGCTCCTGTCCCCCGGCTGCGCCAGTTTTGACATGTTCGAAAATTATGAGGCACGGGGCGAACAATTTAAACACACCGTGAGCAGGCTGAAATGAAACGGACAAAATCCACTCATTCCGCGCAAATGCCGCTGATTTTCGGATCCAGTCTCACAATTACAGCGGCGCGGACGCAGGACAAAAAACGGCCCGCGCCATCAGGGGACTGGGTACTGCCCGCCATCGCCCTCGTGCTCGCAATGATCGGGCTGGTCATGGTCTACAATGCCAGCAGTCTCATCGGCGAAAAGACCTATCATGACTCGCTTTATTTCATTAAAAGACAACTGCTCTGGTTCCTGTTCGGTGTCGCCGCCTTTTTTATCTCGGCCCACGCCCGGATTGAACGACTTCGGTCCTGGATGATTCCAATGACGGCCATGGTTTTCATCCTGCTTCTCTCTGTCCTCATTGCCGGATTTGAAATCAACGGTGCGCGACGCTGGCTTCGGATGGGCGTCCTGACCTTTCAACCTTCGGAGTTGGCGAAACTTTTCACCGTGTTTTATCTCGCGCACTACATTGATAAAAAAGGGGAGCGGCTTCGTTATTTTTCCGAGGGTGCGTTCCGCGCCCTGATTGTCACCGGACTGATGTCTATGCTGATTTTACTGGAGCCGGACTT
>JBHHXB010000088.1:0-9817 GCA_046756825.1 Nitrospiria bacterium
CGCAGAAATCCGGATATTCGTGAGGCGTGTTCCCTGGGGACGGCGATTCTGAAGCTCTTGATCGTGTTGAGCATGGTGCCCGCTGTGCTTGCGGGGAATACCCTGCATTTCACGATGTTCGAGTTTTGGCCGACGGTGCCCATCGGTTTCCGGGTGGATGGTTTGGGGCTCTTGTTTGCGCTGGTCGCCGCGGTAACCTGGGTGCTTACGACGCTGTATTCCATTGGCTACATGCGTGGTCTGGACGAGCATTCCCAGACACGCTTCTATGTCTGTTTCGCGCTGACCTTGTCCGCCACGATGGGAGCGGCCTTTTCTAACAACTGGTTCACGCTCTTTATCTTTTATGAGCTGATTACCTTCTTCACTTATCCCCTGGTCGCACATCATGAAACGAAGGAGGCCTGGGCCGGCGGCAACAAATACTTACTGTATCTTTTGGCAACCTCAAAGCTGTTTCTGACGGTGGCTATTCTTTTAACCTATTACTTTACGGGGACGATTGCCTTTACCGCGACGGGGGTTTTGACGAGCGAAATCGGCTCGACCATGTTGATCGCCATGTTCTTTCTTTATCTGTTTGGGGTGGCGAAGGCGGCGATCATGCCCTTTTCCGCGTGGCTCCCCGCATCGATGGTTGCGCCCACGCCCGTCAGCGCCCTGCTGCATGCCGTTGCAGTAGTAAATACGGGGGCCTTCTGCATCCTTCGTGTTGTCTTTAATACCTTTGGTGTTGAATTGATGAAGACGCTGGATATCGTCTCTATTTCATCGTATATCGCCTGTTTTACGATTATTATGGCGTCAATCTACGCGCTTTCACTGGACAACTTAAAGGAGCGGATCGCCTATTCGACGGTCAGCCAACTTTCCTACATGGTTTTGGGGGGCGTGCTTTTGACGCCGAGCGGGATGACCGGCGGGGTGATGCATATTGCGAATCACGCCTTTGCGAAGATCACATTGTTTTTCTGCGCGGGATCAATTTATGTCGCCTCCAGACGGGCGAATGTCTCTCAGTTAAACGGCATTGGCCGCAAGATGCCCTGGACAATGGGGGCCTTTGCGATTGCGACTTTAAGCATGGTGGGGGTGCCGCCCGCATCCGGGTTTTTGAGCAAGTGGTACTTGTCGATGGGTGCGATTGAAGCCCATGAAATCCCCGTATTGTTTGTGATGCTGGCCAGTGGATTGCTGAATGCGGGTTACTTTATCCCCATTGTTCATCAAGCTTTTTTTAAGGCACCAGATGTCGTGGATCTTGCCGTAGCGGGAGACAAGGACGGTGCTGTGCAGCAAAGTCATCCTGATACGATTAAGGAAGCCTCTCGCTTTGTTGTTGTACCTTTGTGTGTGACGGCCGCCATTTCAGTGCTCTTGGGTGTTTTTCCAGATCTGCTTTTAGGTCTTATCAAACAGGTGATCGGATGAATCTAAAGGAAACATTAGGGAAGTACATCGACAATCCGGAGTTTAAGCAAAAGTCCAAGAAGGGGTTCTATATCTTTTTGGGGATAACGGTTGTTGCCGATTTTATTGTGCCGCACGAGCACAAAACCTTTGTCTGGGATTCCATTCCGGGATTCTGGTCGCTGTACGGGGCGCTGTCCACCTATCTCATGATCGTGGTTTCAAAGGCCATTGGACATGCCTGGCTGATGAAGTCGGAGGATTACTATGATTGAGTGGATTCAGCCGTCCATTTTTTTCTTTCTGGGGGCGGCGATTATTCCCTTCCTCAAGGATAAGGCACGCTCCGGGGTGCTTTTGGCGATTCCGGTGCTGGGCCTTCTTTCCATGTTGATTGCATCAGAAGGCATGCATGGCGCGGTCAATTTTATCGGTTATGACCTTGTTTTTGGGCGTGTTGACAAACTCAGTCTGGGTTTCGGCTCTGTGTTCATGGTGAGCGCCTTTGCAAGTCTGGTTTTTGCGCTGCATGTGAAAGACACCCGCGAACATATCGCCGCACTGCTTTATGTCGGGAGCGCAACGGGGGCTGTTTTCGCCGGAGATCTCTTTTCCTTTTTTCTCTTTTGGGAGATGGCGTCTTTCGCGTCGGTTTTCTTGATTTGGCTCCGGGGAGAGGAAAAGTCAAGTGCCGCAGGGATGCGTTATCTTTTGGTGCATATCGTTGGAGGTCTGTTTCTTTTCGGCGGTATTGTGCTGCACGTCGGAAGCGGCGGGGGCTTGGCCTTCGTGGAGATGCCGAAAGAGGGGCTGGCGTCGATGTTGATGCTGATGGGGTTCTTGATCAACGCCGCTGTGCCGCCGGTGCATGCCTGGCTGGCCGATGCCTATCCCGAAGCCACCGTCACCGGGATTATCTTTTTGAGTGTATTTACGACGAAAACGGCGGTCTACGCGATGATTCGCAGCTTTCCGGGGATGCCCATTCTGGTGGTCTTGGGGGCGATCATGGCGGTTTATGGCGTGATGTACGCCGTAAATGAAAACAACTGCCAGCGGGTGTGGTGTTACCACTTGATCAGTCAGAATGGGTACATGGTGACGGGCATCGGACTTGGGTCCGAGTTGGGCTTAAACAGCGCCGCGTCACTCGCCTACACCAATATTATTTACAAAGCGCTTCTGATGATGGGGATCAGCTCCGTCACGTACATGACGGGTCGGAGAAAGCAAAGTGAGCTTGGGGGGCTGATACGGACGATGCCGTGGACGTTTGTTCTGTTTGTGATCGGTGGTTTTGCGATTGCCGGTGTGCCGCCTCTGCTGGGTTTTGTCAGTAAGTCCATTGTGGTGACGGTTGCGGGTGAAATGCACCAAGGCTGGGTGATTCTCATGCTGGTTTTCGGTGCCTGCGGAACGTGGCTTCACCCCTTGAAGCTGATTTATATGGTTTTTATGGGAGAAGACAAAAAGATCCCCGCATCCGATCCGCCGGATAATATGCTTTGGGGGATGCGTATTCTTGCCGGAATCTGTATTGTGTTCGGCGTGTTTCCCGACCTGCTTTATGCTCTATTGCCTTACCCGATGGACTATCATCCCTACACGCTGGCCCATCTCGTGAAGGCCTTCCAGTATATGGGCTTTACGCTCTTGATTTTTATTGTTTTTTTGAAAAAGCTGACACCCGAGAATTACATTAGTCTCGATACAGACTACATTTATCGAAAAGCCACTGCCGGCTTCGTCTGGGTGACGCATCGCTTGGCGTTTTTGAGAAACATTACATGATTGTTTGGAATATAGAGAGGGTGGTCATGAGGAAAGCAATATCACCTTTGAACCGGATGAAGGGGGCTGCTCATGAAAACTAAAATCACTTTAAAGCAATTGATAATGTGGTCTGGTTTGGTGCTGGCGGCATTGCTCTTGATACCTTCAAATCCGCTTTTTGCCGAAGGTACCGCACCTGCGGTGAGTTATCGGGATATCAGCGGGATTGGCAGCCGGAATCTGGTGTGGATCCTCTCTCAGGTCCATATTTTGTTCGGTGCCTTTGTGCTCGGTGTGCCGATCTTTGTGCTGGTGGTTGAGATTATCGGCATTAAGACCAAGGAAAGGCGTTATGACCGCCTGGCCAAGGAATTCACGGACCTAATCGTCGCCTGTTTTGCGACCACGGCCACCATTGGGATTTTCTTCCTATTTGCCCTGCTGGTATTTTATCCCGAGTTGATGAGTGTGATGGCGGGTATTTTCAAGCCGGCCTACTACCTCTATGTGGTGCTTTTTCTGGGTGAGACACTCTCCATTTATATGTATTGGTCAAAATGGGAAAAATGGCAGGATCGGAAGGCCCTGCATCTCTTTTGGGGGATGAGCCTGAATGTCTTTGGTTTTGTCATTATGTGCCTCCCGAGCGGGTTTTTGTCTTTTCAGGCGAGCCCCGTGGTTTTGAACCCGGATTTGGGGCCTTGGGAGAAGGCATGGACGGCGATCAATAACCCCACATGGTGGCCGGTGAATATCCATCGAATCGTCGGGAATATCGTGTTGGGGGGCTATGTCTGCGGTGCCTATGCCGGTGTGGCCTATCTTGGAGCGAAAACACAAGAAGAGCGGGAGCACTACGACTGGATGGGCTACACAGGAAACTTTATCGGTGTGTTTGGTCTGCTCCCCATGCCTTTCGCCGGATACTGGCTGATGCGGGAGGTGTATGAATACAACCAGCAGATGGGTATCACTTTGATGGGGGGGATCCTCTCCTGGCTGTTTATTTTGCAGGCGGTGTTGATTGGCGTGCTTTTTGTAGGGTCAAATTATTATTTTTGGCAAGGGATCGCCTTTCGAACCCATTCCGCGCCGAAATACAAAAAGCCAATCATGATTATGCTGATTGCCCTGGTCGGGTCTTTTTCCGTGTGGCTGACGCCTCACTCGCTTGTGGCCAGTGTCTCGGAGGCGCGGGCGATGGGGGGGTCTCATCATCCGCTCTTGGGTGTCTTCGGGGTGATGTCGGCAAAACTGACCGTTGTGAACCTGATGATTATGGTGACCTTTATCTGCTTTATTCTTTACTGGCGGGCGGATAAGGAGGTCACTGTAAAGTGGGGAAAGGCCGCCAATATCTTCACCGCAGTCTTGATTACTGTGGCGGTGATTGTGATTATTTGGCTGGGGGTTTACGGTTACTTTGTGCCCTCGGTCTATCGTGTGAACGTGCTGTCCGTGGCCCAGGTTTTGGCGGTGCTTTTTGTCCTTTTTACGATTACTCCACTGACCGCGCTCTCGCTCAAGTCGGCGAAATTGACACATGAGATGAAGTGGGGTGTGATGCCCAAGCGTTCGCAGTATGCCTTGGTCATTAATGCCGTATTTGTGGTTTTGACCATGTCTCTCATGGGGTATGCCCGCTCCGCTTCCCGTGTTCACTGGCATATCTACGGTGTTTTGGAAGATACCTCTGCCTACGGCTATACGCCGACCTTGGGGCTGGCTTCATTTTTGTTCGTGATCAACACGGCGATATTCTGTTTGTTGGTGGGGGTCGTTTTTTGGACCTCGCATACAATCCGTCATAACCGCTTTTCGACACGCTACTTTTTTATCCCCTCTGTGTTTATGTACATCGTGGATCTTTTTGGTGAACATCGCGATAAAGTTCCCGAAGGTGCGTCGGCGGGCCGTCCGAAATTTGTTATTTTAAAGGTGGCGGCGGTTGTGGGGGTATTTTTGTTTGCTTACTCTTATGTGGGCTATCAGGTGCCTCAGAAGATTGGGCTTCCGCCGGAAAAGAAAGAATTGGATTTAACGAAAATAAAAAGCAGCGACGACATGGTGCAGATCGGTCAGGAAATTTTTTACAGTAAGGGACAGTGCGCACTGTGTCACGCCATTGGTGCGGGGCACGGCCGTTGCCCGAACCTGGCCGGGGTTGGCGGGCGATTGACGCGGGAGTTTATTTACGAAACGCTGACGAAGCCGGATGCCTACGTCAAATTGGATTTCGATTCTCCAAATCCGGTGAAATACTCCGCGGAAATGCCCATTATCAACAAGCCGCCGATTGGACTCTCCGAGGAAGAGTTGTTGACGGTGATTGCCTTTATTCAAAGCAATGGTGGCAAAGTGACGGTGACGGTGGATGAGCTTGAGGCTCTTTCTGGAAAATCATCCGATACCCCACAACCGGAACCGGTTGAACATGAAGAAGAAAACAAGGCGGATGAAGTGGAGGAGCTTGCGATGAGATTGGGCACAGCCCCGGGTAAATAGGTGAACAAGAGATTGAAAACTGAAAAGAAAAAAATGGCGATTGCCATGCCGCTCCTGATTCTTTTTATGTTGATGGCGGCGGGTTGCGAGGATGAATATATCGCCAAGGGGCATAAGTTGTACAGCCGTTATTGTTCGCCGTGTCATGGTGAAAGCGGGGATGGCGCGGGTTACAACGCGGCCAATCTTGATCCGCAGCCTCGTGACTTGACGGATTCCGAAGAAGAATATATGGCGAAACTGAGTAATGATGAAATTTACGAGGTTTTGGAACTGGGTGGATACGGGGTTGATCTGGCCGGGACGATGCCTGTTTGGGGAAAGGTCTTTTCGGAAGAGGAATTATGGTCCATTATCGCCTACGTCCGCACGCTTCATCCACATGAGGCCGAAGAGATCGTATTCACGAAGGGAGAGTCCAAAGAGCCGGTTTTTAATCGAAAACGTCCGAAGTATTCCAGAGTGAGGGAGAAAGTGTTTCATGAGCTTATGGAATCACTTGCTCCCGATGAAGATGCTTTTGTCGAGCAAGTGGCCATAGGAGAAGAGGTATTTGCTGAGCGAGGGTGTAACGGGTGTCATGTTGTGAATGGAGAAGGCGGCACATTGGGGCCGGATTTGTCTAAAGCTGGATCCATGCTGCAGACGCAATTTATCTTCAGGTGGGTTTTAAACCCGCAGGCCTTTAAGTCAAAAACGAGGATGCCTAATCTTGATTTAACCGAGGAGGACGCCTTGGCCGTTTCGCTCTACGTCAGTACCTTGAAAGGTGGCGATTCAGGTGGTGATGGGGGTGAAGAGGTATCAACCGAGGATGGGGACTCGGAAGATGAGGAGGAGATCTAGCCGTGAAGATGCCCTTGATTGCCAAGGCGTTCGCGCTTGAAGTCGGTTTTTACCTGTTCCTTAAGCTGGGGATGCCGTTGATCACTAGTCCGTTGCCTTCCAGTGTTATTTTTATGTACATGACGCTCGTGACCATCTCTATTTTGCTCTATGTTTCCATCTTTGAAGATGATTTCAATCGTTTTTATCTTCCTCTCGTTGAATTTATAAGAGGAGATAACAGCGCGGGTGTCGGCAGAAAATTAAGCCGTGCCGCCGTCTTTATCTTGATTCCGCTCTTTTTTGGCTTCCGCTCCTATAAAAGTGTCTTACCCAACTTTAATCCTCCCTTCCCACAACGGGTCATTCACCCAGCGCCTCCGGGCTCAGCAGCGGGCTTTATCAATCCATACGGAGACGATGAGGTCAATCGCGAAAAGTATGTTCAGGAGGGAAGGGAAGTTTACTATCGAAACTGTGTGTTCTGTCACGGGGATAAGCTGGATGGCAAGGGGATTTTTGCTCATGCCCTCAATGTGAAGCCCGCCAATTTCGCGGACGCCACGACGATTTCAATGCTGATGGAATCCTTTGTGTTCTGGCGTGTGAAGACGGGCGGCATCGGTTTGCCCGAAGAGTCGACGCCCTGGGATTCCGCCATGCCTCGATGGGAATTGATTTTAAGTGAGGAAGAGCGCTGGAAGGCCATTATGTTTTTGTATGACTACACGGGTTGGAAACCCAGAACATGGGAAATGGATGCCGGTGAATAAATATTTTATCGAACAAAAAGCGAAGGCCTTTTTCTGGCCATTGTTTATGATGGCGTTCCTGTTGGGCGGGATGCCTCTGGTTTATGCGGATGAGGGGGGAGATGCGCCCGCGCAACCGGCGGAAGAGGAACTGCCGACGGATGATTTGGCGGCAGGCAAGGCGATTTACGAAAAACGCTGTATCTCATGCCACGGCAATGAAGGGGACGGCGACGGCCCGGCGGCGGATCGTTTTCAGCCCAAGCCGAGAAGTTTTAAAAAGGCTGAATACAAGTACAGAACCACACCGAAAGGGGAACTCCCCACCGATGATGATCTGTTTCGCGCCATTAGCGATGGTCTTCCGGGAACGGGTATGCCGGACTGGGCGGATGTTTTGACGGAAAAGAAGCGCAGACAGGTCATTAAATATATTAAAACGTTCTCCGATAAATGGGAAAATCAGGCGGGCTCTCCCAATGTGATCACGGTAGGGCCGCCCGTCCCTTCCGACGAGGAGAGTATTGAGCGGGGGAAGAAGCAGTTCACGGCGCTGGGTTGTACGCTGTGTCACGGTACGGAAGGGCGCGGGGATGGTCCAACCTCCTTGGCCCTGAGAAATCATCGGGGCGACCCCGTTTATCCCAGAAATTTAAATAAAAACTGGTTGTTCCGGGGGGGAGGGACAGCTGAGGATATTTACAAGCGAGTAAACACTGGCTTGAATGGCACGCCTATGCCTTCCTTCGCGGACAAGCTGGATAACGAGAAGAGCTGGGATTTGGCGAACTATGTCCGCTCCCTTTCTCCGGCGGCTTCTCCGGAAAGGGGTTCTCTGATCAAGCCCCTTCATATTGAAGGGGCAATTCCAAGCGACCCCGATGATGCCCTTTGGGACGAAGCGGAAGCAAGCTGGTTTCCCATGATGGGACAGATTTCCTTTGAAAAACGTCTCTTTACGCCGACGGTGACGGATATTACCGTGAGGTCTCTTTACAACGAAAAGGAAATCGGTTTCAAGCTTGTTTGGGATGATCGAAGCAAAAGCAAGTCGAGCAAGCCCGATGCAAAAGTTCAAACCTTTACGGACCAGGTCGCCATTCAGTTTCCGGAAAAGCTTCAGCCCGGCGGTGTGAAGAAGCCTTATTTTATTTTGGGCGATGAGAAATTGGGTGTGAATTTATGGAATTGGAGCTCTGAGGATAATCGTGTTTTCGAGACGAACGCCAACGGCATCCTGAACGGTGAGACCGAGCAGGCTCGGAGCGATGTAAGCGGTAAGGGTATTTTTAAAAATGGTCAGTACCGTGTTGTGATGAAAAGACCCTTGGAGACTGCTGACAAGGAAAAGGATATTCAATTCAAGCTCGGGGAGTTTTATCCGATCGCCTTTTTCGCCATGGATGGGACTAATGGTGAAGTGGGCTCGAAAAGGTCAATTACGCCGTGGTACTTTGTCTTAATGGAACCTGAGGTGCCGAAGAGTGTCTACATCGTTCCGCCTGTGGTGGTGCTTCTTGTGTTTGGAGCGGAATTTATTCTCGTTAAGATATTGAAAAAGAGCAAAGATGCGTCCGGTTCATCTTGATTGTCCGATAGCATTCGATTAGAATTTCCAACTTATTTTTCGTGAACGGGTGAACAGTAGAAGCAGAGAGGCGGGTGGCGAACGTGTTTATCGTATCAATACAAAGCGGATTATCGGGGCGGTCTTTGCCGCTGCGATTCTTTTGGGAGGAAAGAGCTTTCTCTTCGCCACGCACGAGGCGGATCATCGCTATGTTGTATCTGGACAGGTAAGGGATGACGCGGGGTGGCCTCGGAAAGATGTCGTTGTTTCCCTTCAGCATAAGGGAGGGGAAAAGAAAACGGCTAGGACGGATGAGGCGGGACGTTACGAAGTCCTTTTTCATCTTCATAACGAGAATTTAGGTGAGGAAATCATTGTATCGGCCGGGAATGACGAAAAAACGATCAAAATTGCCTTTGATCCGGAGGATAAATTTACAAACCGGGGTGATAGCGTTGATTTTGGCGCGCCCCGGAGCGGAGGTGAGGTATCAGGGTCGTCTTTAGCTGCGGGTATTCTCTTGGCTGTTTTTGTCGGATCGTATGTGGTGTTCAGCAAAAAGCGTAAGCGGAAAAGGCGAACCGAGCAAAAACACTCATCTAAAAGGAAGAAAAAACGAAGGTAGTTTCTAATGGCGTTGTTGTAGCCGCATCGGGAGTATTGGAATTATGGCAGACAGCAATAAAAATCAAGATGAGGATGTCAGCCGGAGGCGTTTTTTTACGCTGATGGGTTTAGGCGTCGGCTGGGGCAGTGTGTTGACGGCCCTGGGTGGCGTGGGGGTCGGCGCGGCCCGTTATATGTTGCCCTCCGTATTGTATGAACCGCCGACTGTTTTTAAAATTGGAAAACCCGATGAATATGGTATCGGGGTCGATACAAAACTTAAAAAGGAACGGCAGATTTGGGTCGTCCGCAATGAGCGGGGGATTTATGTGATGGTCGCCATTTGTCGTCATTTGGGATGCACGCCAAACTTTTT
>JBHHXB010000089.1:0-9609 GCA_046756825.1 Nitrospiria bacterium
GCTGTGGAAATACTCCCTAAGTTAAAATCGAACTTGTCGAGATTTATTCTCAATTGCTTGAAAATAAAGGGTTAATACAACGCTTTACGAACAGGGCGACTGGCATACCCCTTGCAAATTTACGGGGTACTATCGAGAGAGCCGCAAGGTTTGTTCTTGCTTGAGAGCGAGTGAAGGCCTTGCATGTGTTACCGAACAAACCCTGTTGTTGAAAGTGGTGAGACCATGCGGGAAGATGATTTTCGGGGGGCGTTCAAGATTTGACAATGTCAGAAAGGGAGGAACCCAAAATGAGATCAGCAAAAAGTATGATGGTGTTTGTTGGTGCGGTTCTGGGCATCGTCTTCCTTGCGGGGACATTACCATCACAGGCAGCGAATCTTCGGTTTCTGCAAGAGGAGTATCGGGCGTCTCAGGAAGAGTTAGGACGGCAAATTCAGCATGCCGCGTGGACGCGGTTTGACATGGGAAGAGTCCAGGAAAAACTTGGAAACCACATCGCGGAAGAAGCGCCCCGGACGATGGGGATGGTTTCACAAGAGGTGTTGGGCAGTGTTTTTGCGACTTCAGGTCACATGCGCTGGGTCTTGGCGAACGCGCAGGAAACGCTTGGCAGCGCCATCGTCCAGACGGCCCGCCTTATCAATGAGGATGGGATGATTGTGCGGGGCAAGATTCAGGAAGCCTTTGGCGATGTGATTCAGGCCGAGGCGCAGGAATCGTATTTCGCGTCTCAGGAGGCCCTGGGTAGAGAAATCAGCCGGGAGGCCCAACTGAAGTTTGCTGGAAGCGTAATGGCGAATACCCTTTACGCAGCCTTGAGGGGCGAGGAAGTCACGCCCGTCTCTCATGCAGTAACGGGTGTTTTTCGCAAGCACGGTGCATACGCCGACCTGGCGAATTTCAGGCTGGGCGTCAGCTTGCTGGAAAATGAGACCGATCGGCCACTGTCGCACATCATCCCGGAGATCAGGATGGCTTCAACGGGCTTGACAGCCGGTTACGCGTCGAAAGAGCAGGGATGGGGCGGTTTTGCCGAGTACGGCGGTTTTGCCTTGTTCGGATTCATCTTCTCGATGTGGGCCTTTGTGTGGACGGTTATGAATGCCTACCCGATCGCAAGCGGGGCAGTCGAAGAAGAGGAATACGAGGCCTATCAGAAGGCGGCTTAACGGCCCATACCTTGCGAAAGGAGAAAAAGGACTTGATCACGATTTCGGGAAGGGGATACCCTCTTCCCGAAATCGTGCTGAATGCGCGGAGCACGGATCAAGAGGGGTTTGAGGTTACTTCCCATAAGACAGGCATTTTTGCCAACTTCAGGAGAGGGATGAGATGAACACGGAAGGGTCAATTGATTTTCAGAGATCATTGGAAGTGCGCATTGCGGGGATTTACCAGAAGATCGCGGATCAATTTTCAGATTTGGATGAAGAGGACCCGGAGTGGGTTGCGTTTTGGGAGGCCCTGGCGAAAGACGAGAAAGATCACGCCGCTTTTCTGAAGATCGAAAAGCGGTTTTTGCATAGCGGCATTCGCGTTGAAAAGCAGATCGCCATCGACCCGGAAATGCAGCGGGAGCTCGATACCCTGATTACCGCCTGCGAGGCGCGTATTGATGACGGCATTACACACAAGGACGCCATCAATATCCTGACGCTGCTCGAAACCTCCGAGGCCAGTAAAACCTTTTCCTCTCTCTTAAAAGCCACGAACTCCAAGGTGTTAAATCACCTGGCCGATTTTTCCCGGGCGCATAGTCTGCATGAACACCGCGTCCGTGAAGCCCTCCAAAAATACGGGGGTGATTTTTCACGAGAAAAAATTAAAGAAGGACGGAAGGAGGCATGTGATGTTTGAGTCTTCAAGGGTCAAGGAAAACAAGGAAACAAAAGAAAAGAAAAACCTCCCCCGGCCACCGCAAATCAAAGCCTACCTGGATCAATTCGTGATTGGACAGGAACGGGCGAAAAAGGTGCTTTCCGTTGCCATGTACAATCACTACAAACGGGTTTTTTTCATGGAAAAAGACGCCGCGCTGCCCATGAAAAAAGGGAATATTCTGTTGATCGGGCCGACGGGGACGGGCAAAACCCTCATCGCCGATACCCTGTCCCGGGTCGTCGGCGTGCCCTTTTCGACCTCGGACGCCACGACGCTGACGCAGTCGGGCTATGTCGGGGAGGATGTTGAAAACGTCGTCCTGAATCTTTATCAGGCCGCGGACGGGAAAATCGAGCAGTGCGAGCGGGGCATCATTTATATCGACGAGATTGATAAAGTGGGCCGAAAGAGTGAATCGCCTTCCCTCACGCGGGATGTCTCCGGCGAGGGGGTACAGCAGTCGTTGCTTAAAATCATTGAAGGCTCGGTTGTCAATGTCCCGCCTCACGGCGGCCGGAAGCACCCGCACGAGAAAATGATTCCGATTAACACGAGCAACATTTTATTTATCTGCGGCGGGGCCTTCGAAGGCATTGAGGCCATTATCGCCCAGCGCCTGGAGAAAAAAACGATTGGTTTCGGAAACAAGGGCATGCACGCGGGACGTGAGCAAATGGTCAGCCGGGTTCTCCCGGAGGATCTCATTCAGTTTGGGATGATCCCGGAATTTCTAGGCAGGCTTCCCATTATCACAAAGCTGGACCGCTTGAACGCCGACGATCTTGTGCGTATTTTGTGCGAGCCGAAGGATGCAATTATCAAGCAGTATGAAAAGCTGTTCGCGCTCGAAGGCATCACGCTCCGCTTCTCGGGGGACGCGCTCTGCGCCATTGCCCGTGAAGCCATTGCGCTCGGCACCGGCGCGCGAGGCTTGCGCGCCATCATTGAGGATTTACTCCTTGATGTCATGTACGAAATTCCAGAGCACGCGGAACAGAAAGAATATGTCGTCACCGAGGAAGCGGTGGAAAATCTCATTCTATATGGTTTTGGAAAGGACGCGAACGAGGAAGCCGTATAGAAGAATAAGCCGTTTTCCGGAATCAAAATTCATCAAAGGAAAATCAGGGGAGAGGGGCCGTTGCCCCTCTTTTTTGAGGGGAACGCCGACATTTTGGCGTTCAATACCCTAAAGCCAAGGCCCCGGATTTTCTGGGATCGGAAGAGCCGTGGAGCTGTCCTTTCACGGCCATAATGCTTTGGGTGCTTCCCATGGCATCGTTGACCACAATGCGATGGCCTTTGGCTTTAAGCAGACGAATCGTATCGCCGTTTAATCCCTTTTCGATACGCAGTTCATCGGGCAGCCATTGATGATGGATGCGGACAGCGTTTGTCGCCTCCGCGATATTCATGTTGTGATCGATCACATTCATGATAATCTGAAGCGTCGTCGTGATAATCCGGCTTCCGCCCGGGCTGCCGGTAATCAGAAAAGGCAGGCCTCCCTTCATCACAATCGTGGGCGACATCGAACTCAGCATGCGTTTTTCCGGGGCGATGGCGTTGAAGGCACCGCCGATCAAGCCATAGGCATTCGGCACACCCGGTTTTGCTGAAAAGTCATCCATTTGATTATTCAAGAGAATGCCTGTTCCCGGAAGCATGATTTTATTGCCATAAGAAAAATTCAACGTATAGGTATTGGACACCGCGTTGCCGTGGCGATCCATCACAGAAAAGTGCGTCGTTTCGTTGCCTTCGTAAGGTACCGGATTGGCGGGCCGGATTTTTTTACTGGGCGTCGCCTCTTTCCGATTGATGAAGGGACGAAGGGTCTCGGCATACTTTTTTGAAGTCAGCCCCTTCATGGGCACGGAGACAAAGTCGGAATCGCCCAAGTGACGGGAGCGATCCGCATAGGCCAGCTTCATGCTTTCAGCCATGAGGTGAAGGGTCTCCGCCGTGTTATGGCCCAAGCGTCCGATGGGAAAGGGCTCCAGCAGGTTCAGCATTTGTACAATATGGATGCCCCCGGAACTCGGAGGCGGCATCGAATACACATCGTAGCCCCGGTAGGTCCCGTGAACCGGTGTGCGAATAACCGGCTGATAGGCCGCTAAATCCGCCTTTGTAATCAATCCCCCGTTTTCAGACATGAAGGCGGCCATGCGCTCGGCAATGACTCCCTCGTAAAAAGCGCTCGCGCCTGATTGGGAAATGGCCTTTAAAGTGCTCGCCAAATCTTTTTGGACGAGACGTGCGCCGACCGGATGGGGACGGCCGTCTCGTTGATAAAAAACCGCGAGACTGGCCGGTGATTTCGCCATCCCCGGTTTGACGGCGATCAGGGATTGGTGTAAATCACGATCAACGACGAAACCTTTTTCGGCGAACTCAATGGCGGGCCGTAAGGCGCGCTTCAGCGAAATCGTGCCGTATTTTTCAAGCGCCATCGTCAAGCCCGCCACCGTGCCGGGCACGCCGACGGACAGTAAGCTGTAGCGTGATTTTTCTGAATCGGCATTGCCTCGCTTGTCAAGAAACATCTCGCGCCGGCTCAGCTTGGGTGCTTTCTCTCGATAGTCAATGGCGAGCACCTTCTTTTCCTTGGCCAGATAAACCAACATAAAACCCCCGCCGCCGATGTTCCCGGCGCGGGGCAAGGTGACCGCCAGGGTGAAGCCGATGGTCACGGCCGCATCGACGGCGTTGCCGCCTTCCTTGAGGACTTCGAGCCCGGCCCGCGTGGCGAGGGCCTGCTGTGTGGCGACCATGCCCTTTTCGGCAATGACGGGTAAAAAGCGGTCCCGGCCGCTGATAATCGCGCTTTCCTGCGCAAGCACGGGAGAAAAGACGCCTGTGAAAAATAAGGAGAGAATGACGAGCGGCAAGACCGCGCGGCGGATGACGGCCATGAGTATCCCTGTGAGTTTGAAAATCCCTTCCGAAAGACTTTATCTTTAGAGAAAAAAGAAAGAAAAAGCAATGTGAATCATGAACGGGATGAATCCGGAGCGATCACTGAATCCCCCGGTCGGGGCTGTCCCAGGTGGCGAACCTGACTCGTTTTTTAAAAAGGGCCCTGGGGATGCCGATGATCGACGTGACGAGAATAATCACCCAGTACACAAAGGGATACCAGATCGCCCAGAAATAATACCGCCTTGCGCCTTTTTCATAACGATTGTCCATGAAGAGTCCCAGGGTAAATTGAAGAACACAGATCGTGCCGATGACCACCGTATGCCAACTCCCCAGCAAACTCAATGATTGTGCGTTTCCTGCAGGAATCAGTATGAAACGCAGGCCCCAGTTGAGCAGGGAATAGGTGACAAAATAGATCCAGGCGATGCTGCACAAGTAATCGAAATAGAGAAAATAAAGACGGCGCTGTTTCCATTGCGTCAGGATCCATATATTTTTGGACATGACTTCCATACCCCCCTGCGCCCATCTCAGCCGCTGCTTAAACAGGCCTTTCAGGGTGCCGGGCATGAGGATGCGGCAAAGGGCTCTGGGTTCGAAGCGGATATCCCAGAAATGTGTCTGCAATTTCCAACTGATGTCAATGTCCTCGGTGACGGTGTCGGTGTCCCACAATCCGACTTCGATTAACGCGCTTTTTCTAAACCCGACAATAACCCCCGAAACCGTAAAGAGCTTACCGAGAATACGTTGACACCGTTTGATCATGCCCACAATGGCGGAAAATTCACCCACCTGAATTTTTCCGAGGAGCGTCTCGCAATTTCGGATTCTGGGGTTACCCGTCACCGCGCCCACATTCGGCCAGTCGATAAAATGGCTCATCATCCAGTCCACCGCGTGAGGGTCGAGCATCGCATCGGCATCGACACAAACGAGGAAATCGCTCCGGCTCGACAAAAGACCGAGATTCAGGGCCGTGGCCTTTCCACAGTTTTCACGGACATGGAGTATCCGGAGCCAGTCATATTTTTTCGACAGGCCGGTCAGAATCTCTCCGGTCCGGTCCGTGCTCCCGTCGTTGATGGCAATGACTTCATAGTCGGGATAATACAGTCTATCCAGACTTTCGATCGTTTCCCGTATGGTTTCGGCCTCATTGTGACAGGGGATTAAAATGGATACTTTCGGATGGATTTCGAGCGCCGGGGGAGTATGGGCAACCGGCTTCCGCCATTCCCTGCGTACAAAGAAGATTACGGCCCCGGTCATCCACAGAAAGGTCATGAAGACAGGGTAGGCGTAGACAAAGGTATCAAAACGGGACATCCGGCCTCATCGCGATAACATGGAACCCGTAAACGGACTAGTGCTTAATGACATGATTTTTTTGATTTCCTGGTGGTCCGGTCTGTTTTCATAGACATTATCAGGGTAGTACCCGAGGTGCCGGGCGCCTTGAATGCGCAACTGGTCCATTTGATTTCGAATCACTTGCGCCTGTTTCCAATTTCCGGCCACCCAGTCATAGGTTTGAAGCTTAAAGACGGTTTTGTCGAGCCCTGCGGGGTGAGACGCGGCGGCCTCGACGAGCTTCGAAAGCCAGGGGAGGGGGGCGTGTTCCCGCTCCATCTCGGGATAGGCCATCACCACGACATAATCGTAGGTTTTCAGAAACTGCGGGTAATCCTGGGCAAACCATGTTTTGGACGCCGGGTCGGTCAAGACGCGGGCATAAATGTTTCTGGCGATTTTCACATTGGGGCGAAACCGTTTGACAACCCCAGCGATTTTTTGACTGAAGTTGATGAGCGTTTTTGTTTTAAAATCGGCCCAGTCCTTCATCTTTTTGGCATCCGACAAAACCATCTTTCGAGAAAAAGGGTGGCCGAAGCGTGCTTCATAAGCCTTCAGCGCGTCGGGATGAAAATCCTCAAAATCGTTGAGCGTGGCGTCATCCTGAAACAGAATTCCTTCAATGTCCGAATGGATGGCGAGGTCTTCATAAAGCAGAGACACCTTTTCGAAGGTCTTCGCGCTAAAGGGAGAAAGACGGCGATATCCTTGAGTGACAGGGCTGATGCGCCCGTGATGATTTTTCCGGACCAACAGATCGTCGGTTTCCTTCGTATCCGGCAGCTCGAAGGCGAGAAGCGGCATCCAGCCATAGACCATTTCAACCGGCGTCCTCGTTTTGATCTGGTGGGAGGCCCGGTTAAAAAGATCGGCCCGCATGGGCAGGAGCCGATTGGGGAAGTAGACCTCGGAGACATTGCCGTCTCCGTCCGGGTCCGCAAAGGCCTGAAGGTAGACCACGTTTGCGTCAATTGAAATGAGCCGGTCCAGCAAGCGCCCCAAATTACGCTCCTGCTGCGCGGGATCGGGATCGTAAATCAGGTCGAGATCAATCTGAACCGCCCGAGTTGGGTCTTGTGGCACAAAGCCGTGTTGAAGTCCCGAGACAAACGCGGAGAGGTCCATTTCCCCCATCAGAATGCCGCGATAAACAATCTCGAGCGCCTTCGTGTCCGAGAAACCGTCTTCGGCGGAAAAGTTAATCGCCATACCGAGTTTGCGTGCCTCCGCCATCCCGATTCCATTAAATTCACCAAAAGGCCAGACCATCACACGCGGGGCCTTGCCCAGACGTTTTTTCATCAAACGAACAGACTTTTGAAGATCCGCGCGAATGCGCATTCTGAAGGCTTCGCGGCTTTCGTAGCCTCCGGTTTTGGCGTCAAAGGCAAAGGCACTTCCGGCAGGAAATTCGTTGTTGTAGGGATTGTAGATCCGTCCTTTGTGGAGATCGAAGGAGTGGGATGCGATCTCAATCAGTCCCGAATCGGCCACCTCTTTGATCTGCCTCCAGGTCATCGGGGTGATTTTTTCATATTTCCGCCCTGCTCTTGGCGAGGGCTGAAAGCCATGCTCGGCCCATGAGGCGACAATGGAAAGCACCGCCGGGTAGTTGTAGAGTTTTAATATCGGAAAGATGTTTTCATAAAAGGATTGCCGTCCGTCGTCAATGGTAATGAGAACCGGGTTTTCGGGGAGCGGCGCGCGTCCCTCCCTGGCGGCAATCAGCGCGTCGATGGTGACCGGGTGGTAGTCATGCGCCCGAAAATATTCCATCTGCTCAATGAAACCCTGTGTCGTTACTGCGAAGTGATCACCTTCCCGGTCGGGAAGCACATCGTGATAGACAAAGCTGAGAAAAGACTCGGCTCGGGCCTGAATGGATAGCATCAAAATAAACATGACGCCGAAGAACAAAGAGTAGCCTGCTTTAAAACTGCGTTTCATCAGTCACTCCCTAAAAATGGTGGATGAATCGGATGTTGAAAGTCGGCACGTAATCGGCCTCTCCGTCAAAGATGCGCCTGTTATAGGCAAGGTGGTATGCGAGGGTTTCGCCGACCGCGAAATCCCATTCGTGGGCGTACCTCAATTCTCCGGTCAAGCCCGAGGAAAACCCCGCCTGATCGTAGACTCCGAGGGTGCCGGACAAGGCATGTCTGAACTCCCGGCCCGGTCGGGTGTCGTTCCGCCGCCACTGGTGGCGGGTTGTGAGAGCATAGGAGAGATCGTTTCGCGGATTGAAGTAGACGCGGCCGTCCAGTGAATTACGGGATCTTGAAAGATAGAATTGCAGAAAGTGGGTGTAAATCGCGCCGGGAACCAGCTTGTACTGGGTTTGAAGGCTGTATCGATTTCTGCGATTGCCGTCGGACAAGCGAATTTGGCTGAGACTCAAACGGGTTTCGGTTCGCTCATGGGGACGATAGAGGACGCCAAGGTCGAGGGCCTTGGCAGTAATCCCGGCGACGCTGGCCCGCACAGGGACATTCAGACTGAAACTGTCGTATCGCGCATCCACCCGCCAATAGTCATTCAGCTGATACAGGGCATCGGTGATTGCCCCCGTGTGACCGGTGGATTCCAGATCAAAACTGATTTTTTGTCTGAGGGTGAGCCCTTGTTCGCCCGCATAGGACAGGCCGGCGTTAAACCGTGTATAGGTGAATTGATCATTATCCGCGCGGCTGTCTTGCCGAATCAGATCCGCCGTGATTCGATACCTTGAAAAAACGGGGCGGCTGTTCAGGCTGGTCTCGGCATACCACGCACGGCTTCCCCGTTCTTCCCGTCTGAAATTGCTGTAGGCCCAGAGTTCGTTTTGATCGTGGACGCGCAATTCCTTTTGAAGCTGCCGGACATGCGGACTAAAGGGGGCTTGCTCGACCAGCCTCGCGAGTTCTGCCCTTGCCTTTTCATGCCGGTTCATTCCCATAAGGGTTGTCGCATATCCCACGCGCACGCCGACATAACGGGGATCGTAATGCAGGATTTGCTCGAATTCCCTCAGGGCTTTTCGCGGCCAGCCCCGCCAAAGATAGAGATGCGCCAGCCCGGAGTGGAGCGAGCTGTTCATCGGCGCCTGATCCAACAGGAGCTTGAAGCGTTTTTCCGCCTGGGCCAATTGATCCCGATAGGCCGAAAGCCAGATCTCTGCGGCTTCAACCTCGACCTTTCGCCAGTTGGGTTCGAGAAT
The DNA here is from genome assembly GCA_046756825.1 of Nitrospiria bacterium. Classification (GTDB taxonomy): domain Bacteria; phylum Nitrospirota; class Nitrospiria; order SBBL01; family JAADHI01; genus JAADHI01. The sequence continues at coordinate 9,365 of JBHHXB010000089.1, forward strand.
GCCTTGTTTTCTGATTGTGGGTGAGGCCTCTTGACGTTTCAACACGCGAATCATCCCCTCGGCCTCGACAAATTTATGTTGAAGGATGACGGCATGAACGAGGTGTAAGCGGGCCTGAAAATCATGGGGACGCCTCTTGAGTATCTCCTGATAGATGGCAACGGCCTCCTCCGGGCGCTTGAGCGTGAGGTAGGCCTCCGCCGCGGCCATTTTGACGGCATCAACGAGGGGGATATTTTCTTTTT
>JBHHXB010000090.1:0-9534 GCA_046756825.1 Nitrospiria bacterium
GAAGATCGGCGCGGGCAGTGTCGATTCCTGGGGTGTCAGGGCCCTGCTTGTTTCATCGGCCGAAGCCGAGATCACGCTGTTTTCCTACCAAATGCTGATGGGATTCTACGCCAACGGAGGGATCTACATCCAGGATTCGGGAGACCCCACCGAAGAAAAGCACGGCATCGTCGATCTCGGAATACTGGCGCCGCTGCACCGATCGGGGAAAGTCCACTTGCTTCTGGAAGCCAGCGCGCGAATCAATCGGGAAACTGCCCTGCCAGCCAATGCCGACGCCGATTACACGGCCATCATGCCCGGCCTGCGTTATGTAACCAGCCGCTTGGCCTTCACGGCGGGCTGGCCGCACCGCTTCAACAGTGGACCAAACGAAAATTCAGACTTGTTTCTTTTCCAGGGCAGCTATCTTTTTTAAGCAAAGAGAGGCCGCTTGGAAATCTAATATTGCATGTGGGTGAGAAAAAGATCATCCATTCTCCAGTTTTTTCTGACCTTGACCCATAGCTCCAAATAGATTTTTGTGGCAAGCAGTTTTTCCAACTCCAAACGCGCGCTTTTTCCGATCTCTTTCAGCAGGTGACCTTTCTTCCCGATGAGGATGCCTTTTTGTGAATCCCGCTCGACATAAAGCGTGGCACAAATCCGGGTCAGATTTTTTTTCATTTCTTCCTTAAAAGATTCAATCTTCACCGCAATGACATAGGGCACCTCTTCCCGTGTTTTGAGAATCACCTTTTCCCGGATGATCTCCGAGGCTAGAAATCGAACAGGTTGATCCGTCGCGATGTCGTCTGGAAAAAACGGCGTTCCTTCGGGCATGGCTGCTTTTGTCAATGCGAGCAAGCGATCCACATTTTTACCCGTGAGCGCCGAAGTGGGGATCACATCGGAAAACAAACCCTCCTTCGAATACGCCTGAAGCAGCGGGATAATGGCATCCGGCTTGATCGTGTCGATTTTATTCACAACCAATATTTTAGGGGTTTTAATTGCTTTTAAATGATCGGTGATTAAGGCGTCCTTCGTGCCGAAGCTCAAATCGGGGGGCACCAGGAAAAGCACGAGATCGATCTCCCCGAGCGTGGCGAGTGCTGTCTGCACCATGCGGCGGTTCAAACCGGCGCGCGCCTGATGAATGCCCGGCGTGTCAAAAAAGACAACCTGCGCCTCGTCATCGTTATAAATGCCTAAAATGCGGTTCCGCGTGGTCTGCGGCTTATCGGTCACAATCGACACCTTTTCACCCAAAACCTGGTTTAAAAGCGTCGATTTCCCGACATTCGGACGGCCGATGATGGCGACAAAACCCGTCCGTTTCGGCAACATTTCCTCAGTTGGGCTTCGTGAATTCATGAATTAAATCAACAAGCCCCGCACGAAAGAGGCGGGGGACTTAGCGAAGTGGGGGTTCAACGAATTCATAGACCAGCTCGCCTTCCTTGACAAGCCCCAGACGCTCCCGGGCGAGTTGCTCAATCGTGTCCGGGTCGGACTGCAAGGCTTCAATCCGCATCGAAAGACGTGTGTTTTCATCTTGAAGGGCCTGAATCTCGGCCTGAATCCGGGCATGGGCCTGTTCGACCTTGTCGGCATTAAAAAGGCCTCTCTCTCCGAAAACAAGAGAAAGCCCCATGTAGATATTAAGAAAAACACCCAGCCAAATCAAAACACGGCCGATGCCGCGCGAACCGTGTTGAGAGGATTTTTTTCGCCGATTGACCATCTATTGTGCGGAACCACCCTGAACAACAACAAAAGAAGTGTACCTCTATTTTAATATCATAAAGATCGAAAGTCCGCTAGCAAAAACGTCTTTCTTCAAAAAGAGAGACTTTACACCGGGAAAAAAACGAAGGGATAGGTCAGCACGATCAGGCCGTGGTACAACTTCGGGAACTTCCACATCTTGATCCGCTTCGCCAGGGCCTTTTCCAGACGCGGGTGTGCCATCGTGCTGTTCACCACGCGCGCCTCCACCACCTTTCCGTTTTCATCAATGGAAAACTCCACAGTCACCGTGCCTTTCAAGGTAGGATTTTTCCGTAGCGCTTTATTGTAGAGATAGACCAGCCCGCCCTTATATTTATCCACGACACGGGAGATGGCGTCATAGTCGATCGCGGCGCGCTCCGACCCCGCGCCCTTCACCTGCAAGCCGACACCCCGGCCCAGGCCATGCCCTCTGCCGTCCGCGCCCCCGCCCTCGGACGTGATTCGAGTCACGGTGACCGCCTCCCTTTTGGCCAGCGCGACTCCCTCCCCTTTTTGAAGATTGGCAATCTTGGCGATCTTCGCATCCGCGAGCTTGCTTTTTCCCGGACGGCTCATGGTCCTCAAGGACGATTTTTTCCGCTTTTTCTCAGGCTTTGCCGAAATAACATTCACCTCGGAAAGCGCGCGTTCAAGCTCTTTGTCCTCCATCACATCGTTGAGTGCGCCACCCGCTTCCTCTTCGATAAAGGAGGCCAACAACCCGCTCTTTCGCACAATTTCACGGTTTTGCGCGGCGGAGGGGCGCGGCGCTTTCTTCTTGGTCGCAACCTTTTTCTTTGGCTGAGGCTTGGCTTTAGCCACGGCTTCTTTCTTCGGCTGAGATTTTCCAGCAGGCTCCGGCCTCACCCGATTCTTGGCCTTGGGCGGCTCCGGCTTGGTCTTCGGGATCTTCGGGGGCTCCAAGATCAACTTCGCCGCCCGTTTGGAAAGATGACGCACATCCGGTGTCTTTAATTCGGGCAGACGCGCCACCGTCAGCATAAGCCCCAGCAGACAATAAAAGGCGAGGGAGGCTTTCAGTGTTTTTCGAAATAAGCGCTCTTCCTGATCCATGTGATCGAACATTCAAAGCCTCCCTAAGCCGGTACTTCCCGCTGCGTCACGCCAAGCGAGATATTGGGGTAGCCCGCCTCAACACAAGTCCGCATAATCTTTTTGAGCAATTTGAAGGGAATTTTCCGGTCTCCCAAGAGGGTAATCTCGCCGGTAAATCGCACCGAGGTATTTTTGCCGGCCACGAACTTCGTCCGTTCCGACAGGCGCGTCAAGGCCGCTTTCACCGGAGACAGCACCGGAGCCTGTTGTCCGAGGGCCTCATCCACCCCCATCACCTGCCCTCCGTCAACCAGGATGTCCGCCTCGGTCACCATGAGTTGTACCGTGGACTTCGGCTTGTTTTTGGAGGTGGAATCCGGCAGGCGCATGCGATCCGACGCGGGGAGCGCCACGCCTTCATCCCCCAACTGCAGCAATAAAAACAGCAGGAGGATAGTAAAAATATCCATCAGGCTGATCACCGTCAACTGAACAACCGCATTCTTTATGGTCCTTCGTCTGCGTTTCGCGCTCATGCCTTTGCAACCTCCCCAACGGAAATTTCAGGAAACAGCGGTGTGCCCCGCGCTTCCCGGCAGGCGTCCATCACGGCGATCAATGCCTCATAGGGTACATCGGGCTCACTCAATAAAATGACGGATTTTTCCCGGGGATGGGCCTCTTTGACCTGTTTCAGCAGCCGGGACAGCCCGTCGAGATCATCTCCCGCCTGCTGAAAGGACAATGTCGTCCGCTCAATCCCGCTCCCCAACACCGTCAAGCCCGTGCTCCGCAAGGTGACGATGAGACGAAAAGGTTCTTTATCCGTCTTCGCGGCCAACGGCGCGCTTTCAGATGTGGGCAGACGCATCTCTAAAATCGCCAGTCTCGAAAACACGATACCGCTCAACAAGAAGGGGATCAGCACGACCATGAGATTCATAAAGGGCGTGATGTTGAGCTCGGCCACGCCCGTACGCCTGCGCGCCGCGCGTGTTTTTCGTCTATTGGCCATGGGCCACGCCTTCCACGACTTCCGGCCCGCCCACGGACCAAGGCCTGTCTTCAGAGTGCGGTGTTTCACGGTTTGCGCGTGCGGAAGCGGTATCCGACGGACCTCCCTGAAACACCTGCCCCGCAAGGTTCACCAACTTCAAGGCGTACTCGTCCAGTCGGTCGATCGTCCGGTTTGTCCAGGCCTGCAGAAAGGTGTAAATCAGCATGAGAGGGATGGCGATCACGAGCCCGAAGGCGGTGGTATTCATCGCGACCGAAATACCCTTGGCGAGCAAGGCCGCCTTCTGGGCCGGATCGGCGACAGCCACGGCCGTGAAGGCCTCGATCAGGCCCATGATGGTCCCGAGTAGACCGATCAGAGTGGCGACGTTGGCCAGATTCGGCAGATAGTGCAGCCGGGCTTCCAAACGCGGCATCACTTCCAGGACGGCCTCGTCTGTCAACCCTTCGACCGCCTCCCGGGACTGCTCGGTCTTCATCCCCTGGATCCCCCGGCTCAAAACATAATGGAGCGGACGACCTCTGCCGGTGCTCGGACATGACTTGAGCCCCTCATCAAATTTTCCGGACAACAACATAGGACCAAGCTTTCGCCAGAGGCCCTTGGCCTCGACACGCGAGCGCAGCAAAATCATCACCCGCTCGGCGACGATGGCCGTCCCGATCGCCAGAATCAACAACAGCGGGTACATAAAAAATCCACCCGACTGAAAAAACCGTGTTACGCCTTCGATAAAAGTCATTGCGCTTCGCCTCCTTTTGATATTCTCGGGATATCACCCCATCGCCGCCGGAAACGGATGTGGTCGACGGGTTCTAAAATCTCGTCCTTAAAACTGCGTTCAATCGGGATCTCTTCCCGATTTAGGGTCGTCTCCCTGCTCCAGGGCACGACGTAGACGACATGGGGTTTTTCCACCGTGCCCTGAATTTCGGTGCCTCCCATTAAAAGCCGTTCGACCTTGGGTGCCGCCTTTTCTTCTTTTTCCTGCGGACGGACGGGCTCCGGGAAAACCACATATGGACGACTGAAAACAACACCGAACACCAGCAATCCCCACAGCATGCGACTCATGGTCTACCTCCGCTTTTCTGTTGACGTTTTTGAAGCGCGGAAATCCAGATTTCCATTTCCTTTGGCGCCTCATTGTTCAGGGCCATGTGTCGTTGATAGTGATGGATGGCCTTGTCGGCCTGGTTTAAGTAAAGATCGTAGAGCACGGCCAGGTTAAAATGGGCGTCGCCAAAGGCCGCATCCAGCGCGACCGCACGCAGATAGGCGGCCTCCGCCCCTTCAAAATCCCCCTGCTCCCGCAGCAGAATGCCCAGATTGTAATGCGCCTTCGCGGCGTCTTTGTCCGGGTTTCGTTTCGAAAGGTCGATGGCCTTTTGGTAGCTGCCGATCGCGTCCGCATGACGCCCCAACCGCTTGTAAATCACGCCCAGGTTTAGGTAAAACACGGCGACATCCGGATATCCATCCCGCAAGGCCTCAAAGATGTCCCGGGCCGCTTCCGTCTTGCCCTTCGACAAAAAACGGATCCCCTGCTGAAAACGCCGGGCGACTTCCTCCACGGCCGGATCTCTCGGAGCGGCTGGGGTACTATCGGGTGACGGGGGCAGCGGCGTCTCGGGCCGGGCCGTTTTTTCCTCGGTCTTCACCCGCGCCTGCGGCTTGTTGGTATCGGTCTTTTTGCCTTCAGACGACTTTGTCTCAACGGGCAAAGCCCGTTGCTTGACCTTGACACAGCCCCCGAATGCCAAAGCGAGCACGACCGTCATCCCCATCATCTTTTGAGCAGTCATTTTTCTTTTCACCTATTGCGTTTGAGCCACCCGATCGGTCTTACTCTTCAACGAAAGCAAGGTGGAAAAGGAGACTGGATCGAAATGTGAAACCACCTGTTCAGCACGCTCAATACGCCGGTAGCGCGCCGGGCGAAGCACCGCCAGGCGCTCAAAACTTTTTTTGACCCACACATCATAAAGTTCCCCCGTCAAACGGACACGGCCCACGTTGCTTTCATAAGCCTTGACGGCCTTTTCCTCAAAGGGATAGGCCTTTTCTTCCAATTGAAAGCGGTATTCCTCCATCTGCTCCGCATTCAGATTTTGAGGACGCTCCGCATGGAGCAGGGCGGATTGAAAATGCTCAAACACCTCACCCAGCCGAAAGGCCGAAACCGTCACGATTTCGGCCTGCGCGCTTTCCACCGCCGCCGTGTAAAGCCGCACCGTTTCTTTCAAGGCCCGTGTTTTGGCCTTGAATTTCTGCGCCGCCCGTTTTTTCAAATTGATCGCCTTCAAGCGCCCAAAGGCAAATTCCGCCTTATAAAAACGGGACTTTGAGGCGAAGACCGTCTTCGACCCGCGCTGTATGACCGCGTCGTACAATTTGATGGCCGCCTTTGCCCGGTCCTGTCCTCTTCGTGCCTCGGCCATTTTGAACAAGGCCTCCTGCGCATCGGCATGCTTTGGAAAGCGTTGAATAAACATCAAAAATGTGGCGATGACCTTTTCGACGACCTTCGCTTTTTCATAATGCAGTCCGGCGCGCCAGAGAAGTTCCTGTGCCCGCACCGAGTCTTTCGTGGACTTGGCGGCCTGAACAAAAAGGGCCGAAGCCCGAAGAGGCTCCCCAATCCTTTCGTACAACAAACCCGCCTGAATCGCGGCTTTTTGAGACAATTCGGACGCACTGTAATCCCTGGCGAGCTTCAGATAAACCCGGATGGCTTCGTGCGGCAGTGACAATTTTTCATACAGCAAGGCAGCTTCGAACAAGGCCTCTGGCGCAAGATCGCTTGCGGGTGCATCCCGGGTGACTTCTTGAAACAACACCGCTGCTTCTTCGTCCTTGCCACTGTTTTTTTGGACCTCGGCCTCCTTGTAAATCGCCGTCGCAAGCAGGGCGCTCAGCTCGTCCTCTTCCTGTTCTTTTGTTTTGGAGGGCTTGGCAGCAGACAAGGCCGCCAGTGCGCTGGCATAGGCCTGACGCGCCTGCTTAAAGTCCCCGGTCTTCAAATAGCTGTGGGCCAGCAGTTTTCGTCCGCCTGCCGCAGTACGGTGCCCGGGATATCGGCTGAGATGCGTCTTGAACATTTCGGCGGCCTCGCTGAACCTGTCCTTCGCAAACATAAATGCTGCGGCATTGAACAACACGATCGGTGCCTGGACGTTTTTTGAAAAATGTTGTGCGTACTGTTTGGATGCCGCAATAAAGAACAGTGCGCCGCCGGTATTTTTGATCTTGTCATAAGCCACGACCGCCGCGTAGGCGGCCTGTTGATCGGGATCGTTTTTGGCAAAACCGTAGGCCGCCTTCTCAAAGGCCGTGCCCGCCTCGGCATAGGCATTCAGCGGCATCAAGGCCTCCCCTAATAAAAACTGAATACGCCGGGCCTCGTCCGCCGCTTTGAATTCTGACAAAAACAGACGGTACCAACGCGCGGCCTCCCGGTAATCCCGCGCCTCTCCGCCCTGCTGCGCCTTGGCGTGGGCATCCAGGGCAAGACGATGCAACTCTGACTGAATCAGCGGCTGTACCCGTTCCCAGGCCGCCGCATCGTTCGCCTGCCGCCAAGGGCTTTGTCCCGTGTAATTTTCCACCAGCTTCACCCGCGCAGCCTCTGCACCCGCATCATCGCCGGACTTGCGCCGCGCCTCCAAAATATACGATGTAAAAAAAGGGGCCATCGGGTCCAGGGGGTGGGCCGAGGTAAAGGCACGGTAAGTTTCAATCCCCCGCTCCCGCGCATCTTCGACCATGTAGTGATTGCCCATCATCAAATAAAGATTTTTCTCATAGCGCCGATGCCCGTGTTGTTCAAAAAAGACCGTCATCTCTTCCGGGCCGCCCAGACGCCGGAAGGCGGTCGCCACATAGGTCAAAGACTCCCAGACCAGAGACCCTTCCTCCGGCGCAAAAACCGCCATCTTGGCCGTTTTTCGATCCACGACCGACAGAAATTGCACGACCGCCCTGCGGTAGTCCTTCAAATTAAAATAGGACCATGCCAGTTTGTAGGCGGCCTTTTCCTGGAAAAAAGGGTCTTCCCAGGATGCAGCCTTCGCGTAAGCCGCCGCCGCTTGTTCAAAATCACCCCGGTCGAAATGATATTCCCCCAGCCGGAAGTAGGCTTCGAGCGCATGGGGGCTTTCCGGATAAGCTTCGATCAATTGCGCCATCAGGGGCAGGGCTTGGGCCTTCTCGCCCATCTCGTCATAGGCGCGGGCCAGGGCATAGAGCGTGTGGTCGTTTTCCGCATAATCCGGATGGTTCTGCAAAAGCCCGGTGTAGGCCTCAATGGCCACCGAATAGTCCACGACCGGCGGCGGACCGGCCGGGTTTAGATCGTAGGCCTGCATGTCACTGAGAAAGCGGTCGTGCGCCGCCTTCATAGACATATCCCCCAAACGTTTCAAGGCGGGCGCCCTCAAACGCGGATCGGCCTCGGCATGCCGTGTTAAAAAATCCTGATAGCCCGCGCGCACTCCGGTTTCGTCGGCCTCCACAGGCGCATCGCGGAGCACAGCAATTTCTTTTTCAAGCGTACGCTTTCGCGCTTCCAAACTTGGGCGGGGCGGGGCATCGTTTGTGACTTGGAGCGCCCCGCCGCCACAGCCTGACAAAACGAAGCAAAACCCCAAAACGACAAATGAGGCCAGCACGGGGTGGACCCGCCTTTCCTGTACCGTGCCGTATTTCACAGTCATTGATTCACACTTCGGGCATCCAGAATTTGAAGCCGGGCGAGTTCCGCCGTGGATCGCCACCCGGCCAGGCGCTCCAACCGCTGGTCGGCGGCTGCAAGAAGCTTTTTCTGCAGGACAGGTAAAATGGCCTGCCGTACACGGTCTGTCTCCGCGATTTTTTCGTCCACTTGTCGACGGGCGTTTTCGATGCGATGCCGCAACGCGGCCAGTTCCGTCTTCAGCGCGGGCCCGGCCTCAAGCCATTGTGCCTGTCTCGCCTCCAATTTCGTAAACGCCGCCGTGACTGAACGCATCGTTCGCCGAAGATCGTCCACCCGGCCGGGAAGACTTGTGGACAAACGCCAAACCATGTCTCCCTCGGCGATTTGAAGCCAACGGTCTGTTGTACGCCAATCGGATTTCAGATCGGCGATCTGTGTGTCGCCCCCAGCGCCGATCAGTTTTTGAATTTCGGCGCCGATGGCCGCGCTGGTTTTCCGGGCCGCCGCCAAACGGCGCAAGGCCGTCTCGTCGCGAGGCGTCCCCAGTGCGGAAAGCCGTTCTTCGTCAATGGATCGGTTCAGACGCGCCTTCAGAACTCGTATTTTCTGTGCCATTTCAGAGACGGCCTCGGCAGAAGGTGAAGCATTCAGCGTACTCTGAAAGGTTTGAAAAACCGTCTCCCGGTGGTCAATCATGACTTCAAAAACAGCCATGTCGCGGCGTTTTTGATCCAGCAACGCCGAAAGCTCAAGGAGTTCCCGGTATTGCGCCCGCCAATACCGCACGGCTTCGTCCTCAACGGTCAACTCCAAGAACAGCCCTTGCCTTTCCTCATCCGCGACCATCACCGCCAATTGTGGAAGATTCTGTATCTCTGACTGAAATGCATGGAGATGCTCTTCCGCCGCCGTGTAAACAGCGATGGCCTCTTCATAGCGTTTCACCGCGTGTTGATCGGCTTCCAGCCGATGATAGGCATGGCCGAGGGCCGTCATCGACTCCAGGGCC
>JBHHXB010000091.1:0-9495 GCA_046756825.1 Nitrospiria bacterium
GTTTCCTTCGCGGCCTGCAGCGCGAGCAGAATGCTGCGCTCGGGATCGACTTCCAGGGCATTGATGGCTTCGATCGCAAGCCCGTTGGAGTTCGCAAGACGTATTTTTTTTTCGGTTTCTACCTTTGCCAGCCAGGCTTTACGCTCCGCATCCGCGACTCCCTTTCGATGTTGCGCGGTGATTTCGGTCTGTACGATGGCCTGGGCTTCGCCGCGTTCCTGTTCCGCCCGTGTTTTTCTTCGGAGTTTTTCAAGTGCCGCTTTGTGAAGCAGGGCCGTCTCTTCCGCAGTTTTCCAGTGTTCATTCGCGAGCTTGGCTTGTTCTTTTGCGACGCCATGCTGCTTCTGCAGTTCGACGGTATAGTTCCAGTTCAGGACAAATCCAATGATGAGCAAGACCAAAACAGCGGCCTGCAGGGATTTCAAAAATGTCCCCTTTAAGGGCACTTGAGGGGCTTGGCTCACGGCCTCCTCATCCTTGAAATCTACTGTCGCCAGCGCATCCCCGATCTCTTTATAAAAGTCGTCTACAGTGACGAGGGCCTGGGTTTTCTCCGGCTCGGAGGAGACTTCATTTTCTGTGAGCGCATCGTCAAGAAATTCTGTTTTGACGTTTTGATCCGTGCTTGATGAGGCGGTATGGTCCCGGTGCCGATGCACCATTTCATTTATTGCGGATTCCGTGGTGATAATTGGCTCGACTTTGTAACCCGTGAGAGACTGGACTTCGTTGATCGCGGTGAGATTTCTAGGGTCGATCATCGCGAGGCTTAAGGTTCGGCCCTGGCGTTTTATCGGAAGGATCGCGTATTTTTTGATGAGGTCGGCGGGAACCATTTTGACAATCTCGGGGTCGATGATGAGATTTCTGATATCGACAGCGGTAAAGCCGTACTGTTTGCCGAGAAAGGTCAGCAGTTCAAACTCATCGATAAACCCGAGTCCGATGAGAATACGGCCAAGCTGCCCCCCTTCACGGGTCTGGATAAGCAGGGCCTCTTGAACCTGTTTTTCGGAAACCAGGTTGGCCTTGATCAGCATTTTCCCGAGTCGATTCATGTTCATTCGCTTTAACCCGTATTCCGCAACGTCAAAAGAGGCCTGTCCGGTCTTTTCTTGAATTTTCGATAAAAAAAGACTTCAAGCGCGCGTCACCAGTCAAAATCCACACCGATCGCCACCAGGTTTTTAAAGCCCTGGAGCGGGTTATCGCTGATGCCGGCGATGTTGTAGCTGTCCCGGATATAAATTCCCAGATTATCTCGAAGATAATAGCGTGCCTGAAGGTGGATGACTTTCCCGTCCGCTTTTTGGTTGAGGAAGCCGCCCGCGTTCATGCCGTCGTAGCGCGCCATGAGCATAAGCTTGTCCATCGCGAGATAGTCCAGTTCGACGGTCATGCCGTAGGCCTTTTCTTCAAACAGGCCCTGGGCGCTGGGCGGCAAGCCCTTGATTTCATCCCAAACAAAGGCCCCGTAGAGATCGAGGTGGGTCAGCTTGATATTTCCCGCAACGCCGTAGCGCAGCCAATCGACAAGATGTTTATCGACCGTGGCGGTGTCGATGCCCCAATTGACCACGGCGGAAATACTGCCGGACATGTAGGTGTCCCAGCCGAAATTATACCGTCCCATGACATAGGGGTCTTTATTTGCGTTGACGTCCCTCGGCCCCGCATGGAGTCCCTGCATCACTCCGGCTTGCAGGATGAAGTCTCCAATCAGGGCGTGGACATCAATGCCCAGGCCCTCTCCGTGATAGAGGACGGAGCTCGTGGCTTCCACGGATATGCCGTCTGTAGTTCTGATCCCGAAAAATTTAGCTCCGAAGGCAGATGGGGCCAAGGTGAAACGTTGGATGACACCTGAATCTCCCACCTTTCCGGGGATGCTTTTAAAAAATTGCCGTTCATAAGGGTATGAAAAAAATGTGGAGGGGTCGATCACCCCGATCCGCATCATCGGCCCGATACGGAAAAAATCACTTGTGACAGACAAGCCGTCGGACTGCGCCTTCTTTTCGTCCTCTGATTGCGTCACTTCTCTTAAAAGTGGGCCGAGATTAAAGACCAGAAAGTTTCTCCCGAGTGCGACGTCCCCTCCCGAATGCTCCTCAAAAAGACCGTCCTCGGCACCTTCCAGTTTGAGTGTTTCGGCGTTCAATTCAAAAAAGTAGCTGACGTCTTTCGTGAGTGTGCCCGCAAGGAACATCTCCAGCTCCTGGGGGTAGGCGATGTTGGCGTCGGGATCGTCCCTGTCTTCCCAGTATTCGACAAAGTTTCCCATGACACGCATGGCGAAGATGTTTAAGAGGCTTCTTTCCAAACGGACCCGACCGATTTTACGCTTTTTCTTAATCTCCCCGCCCTTGGTCGCGGGAATGTTAAAACCGGACATATTTACGGCTTCCCCAAAGGGATTGAGCCGAGGGGGTTTAGTGTGACACGAAGTGCACGAGAGATCGTATTTCCGCGCGAAGGCGGGAACGGCCTCGGCATTTGTTGGTGAAAATATTGAAAGGATAAAAAGACTAAGCCCCGCCAATATTATCTGGCGGAGCTTATTGCTGTGAAAAACGATAAGACGCATGCCTGCTGATTCTTTTCCTTGTCCCGGCTTCCTCGTCATTTTATGGGAAAGCCACAGGCGAACCGCCTGATTTTTCAAGTATAGCAGGCTTTTTTTGAGAGGGAATTCCTAGGGCAGGAAACCCGCCAGGCTGTCTTCCCGAAGGGAGTAAACGTATTCGACAAGATCCCAGGCGCGATCTTCCTGGCCGATGAACAGGTCGATAAAGGAGGGCATGGGCGTCCCGTTGAGACCGGTCATGATGGTTCTGAATATGTCTTCTTTTTCGTTGCCGTTTGCGAAGGTGCTGGGCTGGCTCAAGTCCGCCGCCATAATATGAAGACCGCGTTCGTCTTTCATATTCGTTTTCGCGCCCTTGCCCGTGACACCGTGACAAGAGATGCACTGCATTTCGTGAAATAAAACCTTTCCTCGGGCGATGGAGGCTTGCAGGCTGCGCCGGGTTTGCGGGGATTTGTCCTTTCTTTGTTCAACACCGGCAATCCGACTGGTATTGGCGGCAACGTTGTGGCTCATTTTTTTAAGAAGCGCAACCAGACGTTTGTTGATCCTGGCATTTTTTTTCGGGCGGTAGAGCAGGTTTGTCGCGTTCACCGGGTTATCAGAAAATGTGTTGGCCGCGGTGACGATGTTATCCGAGAGCGGGAAATCCTGTTCGGTGCCGGCGGTTCTGGAGTCCATCTCTTCAAAAATATCCAGTTTCCTCGGTTTAGGGGTCTCATCCAGGGGAAGCGCGGCGTAGGCGGTATTGTTTGCCGCAGCGCCATCTGCCGGGTTCATCATTTTAACCAGCTCGTCAAACGGCTCCACAGGGAGCTCATCTTCAATAAAGGTGGTGGCGACATAGAGGGCGACTTGCCGGATACCCTCTTCTTCCAAGTGCTTGAAAGAGGGCATGTATCCGGGGATGCCGTAGCGAATGGTCCGCTGAAGATCTGAAAGGGTCGGGAGGTCCCCCGATTCCGTGGTGCGGTATTTAAAGGCGCCACCCGTGAAATTATTGGGACGGGGGTGGGAATAAGGTCCGATAAAAATGGACGCGGGACCGTCGCCTTTACCTTTGTCGCCGTGGCAAAGCACGCAGCTCACAGAATAAATCCGCTTTCCTTCTTTTAAGTCGGCTGCCATTTTCTCAGAATGCGTTTCTGCATGTGTATTGGAAGAAGCCAGAATCGCGACAAGGATGTTTACAATCATGAACGCATGGAATTTAAACATTGATTGATTCATATTGATCCCTCTAAATGGATGAGCACCTCTTGAATGATTCAGGGTATATGCAATGGGTGTGCCCATAAATGTGGAGCAAAATTAACCTTATAACTCATTGATAACTAATGAAAAAATAAACTTTCGATTTGAAAGATGAATTCAGGCGTAAGGCACTGCTTGATATGCACAAATTTTTTGAGCATATCAAGCAGTGTTGATCGCGCGGTTGTCCGAGCGCTACTTGGCTTTTATTTCGGTTCAGTCATTCTTTTAAGAACTTGTCCGGTCTTTTTAGCGCATGTGATGGGTGGGCGATGATCAACACCAGAAAAGCGCTTGAAATTCATGGCCGCCGGTCAGACGGGCTTTACCTGAAAAGCCTGCTTTTCAGGTATGAGGTCAACACAAAAACCATGTCAGCCGAAAGCGATATTTCTATCGTTAAAAAGTAGGGAGAGGCGGGATGGTGGATTCAATATAGCTGCCTAGAATATCGCGTCTGGCGACGATGCCCACCAGCTTTCCTTTTCGGTTTACGACGGGCACGCGAATGAGGTGACGCGATTGAAGCAGCCCGTAGATTTCCTCGGCGGGCATCTCTTCCGGAATTGAAACAACCAGTTCCGTCATGACTTCGTGCGCGGTCGCTTCGCGAAAATCCATCCCCTTAATCATCGCACTCAGCAAGTCGCATTCCGTGACAATACCGATCAGCCGGTTTTCAATGTCCACAATGGGAAGGCTTCCAAAGTTGTGCTCAAACATGATTTCCGCCATTTCATGACAAGTGCTCTCTCTGTTACAGGAGATGACGTCTTGTTCCATGATATGTGCGGCATTCATTTCGATGATCGTTTTTCCCCCGTTCATCAGATCAATTCCACGCATAGTGAGACTCCTTTCTCTTGGTCGCGTGCTGGGACGAGCCTATCTTTTCGAAGACTCGACGCTGCTTGTATGCCGCGGACAAAACCCTCTACTCTGTGGAAGAGCAAAGATGATGCCTGAAACTGATTTCTTAATCGGAAGGTTTGTCGTGTGCTTTGAACGAATCAGAAAAATATCACCCTGATCAATGTAGAAAAAAGCGACACACTGAAGAAAAAAAACACAGGGCGGATGTGGACGATTTGGCACATTTGCTTGAAGAAGACGGCTCTTCAGTGGTCGCGATGGACGACGTAGTCGGCGATCGTGAGAAGCGCGTCTTTGTGGGGAGATGCCGAAAAAACGGATAAAGCGGACTTTGCGGCATTCGCGAATCCCTGAGCGCGGTTGATAGCGTAGTCAATGGAACCGTAATTTTTCATCAGCGTGATGACTTTTTGAAGATCTGTAGCCAGGGTGTTTTTTGACGTCATGATGCCATCAAGAAAAGCCTTTTCCTCCGTCGTGCAGTGCTGCAACAGGTGTAGCAGGGGCAGTGTGATTTTGCCTTCCTTGAGATCTTCTCCAAGTGATTTTCCGAGACGTGCTCCGTCCGCGACGTAGTCCAGGGTGTCGTCAGCGACTTGAAAGGCCATGCCCAGGTTTTTGCCAAATTGACTCAAGGCTTCCTTCCTTTCCTCACTCGATTTTGAAATCATCCCGCCCAGCTTGCAGCTCGCGGAAATGAGCATCGCGGTTTTGTACTCGATAATCTGGAGATAGGTGTCCTCGGAAAGATTGAGATCGCCGTTGTGATAAAGCTGGAGGGTTTCCCCCTCCGCCATGCGCAGACAGGTTGTGGCAAGCAGACTGTTGACCTCGAAGTTGTCCATTTGAAGGGCATGGGAGAGCGCCAGGGTATAGAGGTAGTCCCCGACCAGAATGCTGGCCTGATTCCCCCACAGAACGCGGGCGGGCGATATCCCCCGGCGCACTTCGGCGTTGTCGATGACATCGTCGTGCAACAGGGTCGCGGTGTGGATAAATTCCAGAATCGCGCTGGTGAGAAAAATACGTTCTTTTTCGAGGTAATCACAAAGGTGTGCGCTGATGATCAAGAGCAACGGGCGGATCCGCTTCCCGCCGCTGTTGAGGATGTGGTGGGTGACTGTGTTGACCAGTTCCACTTTAGACTGGAGCCCCCTTTGAATCTGCTCTTCTGTTTCAGACAGAAGCTCCTTGTGGTCCGCCCAAACCTGGTCCATTTTTTTCACGACAGATCCCCTGAAAAATTAGGAAGATAGTAGGTGATGGCATCACCGATGTCAAGCCATAAGCCCTTCGGTTCCTGTTGTCGTTTTGCCGATTTTTGTGATAGATTGCCGTGCTGTGGCGGAAAAAGACTCCATTGACGCGATCCTTGGCATTTTGAGGGAGACCGCTTCTTCTCTTAGAACGCCTGCCGTCGGTGTCGTGGCAGAAGAGACGAAGGATCCTTTTGCCGTTTTGATTTCCTGCATCTTAAGTCTTCGCACGCGAGATGAAACGACGGCCACGGCCTCCGCGCGTCTTTTTAACATCGCAGATACGCCGGAGCAGATCCTGCGGCTGACAGAGGAGCAGATCGCGAATGTGATCTATCCAGTATCATTCTATCGGAACAAGGCCAGGTCCATCCTTTCCATCTCGGAAATGCTCATCAATGATTTTTCCGGTCAAGTGCCGGACGATCTCGATACCCTGCTCACGCTGCCCGGCGTCGGACGGAAAACGGCCAACCTGGTGGTCTCGGTGGCCTTTGGAAAGCCTGCGATCTGCGTCGATATCCATGTGCACCGCATCTCAAACCGCTTGGGCTATATTCAAACAAAGAGTCCGGATGAAAGTGAAATGGCCCTCCGGAAAAAACTGCCGGAGCAGTACTGGATTACGCTCAACGATATTTTGGTACCTTTCGGACAATATATCTGCACCCCCATCTCCCCGTTTTGCAGCCGCTGCCCGGTAAAAATCTACTGTCGGCAGGTGGGCGTTTCGAAACATCGCTGAAGCTTATCCCCTGGGGTGGGCAGACTGGTGGATTTTTTTGAGACGCTCCCGGGCGATATGTGTGTAGATCTGCGTGGTGGAGATATCGGCGTGACCCAGCATCATCTGTATGGATCGAAGATCCGCGCCCCGCTCCAGCAGGTGGCTCGCGAAGGAATGCCGCAGCATGTGAGGGCTGATTTGTTTGTGGATACCCGCTTGTCTCGCATAAACAATCAGCCGTTTCCAAAAGGCCTGGCGCGACATCTTTTTACCCAAACGGCTTAAGAAAAGATCAGGGGATGTGCCGCCTTTTAAAAGACGCGGTCTGGCGGATAACAGGTAACCTGAAATCTTTTTCGCGGCGCATTCTCCAATGGGGACAATGCGTTCCTTCGCGCCCTTCCCCCGGGTCATGAGGTAGCCCGCCTCCAGATTGAGCGCATCCATTGGCATCCCCGTCAATTCCGAAACCCGAAGCCCCGTGGCATACAGCAGCTCAATCATGGCGTCGTCGCGCACAGCCTCCGGCTTGTTTCCTTTTTTTAAATCCAGGAGGGCTTCCACTTCACTTAAATGAAGCACTTTCGGGAGCCGAAGCGGTTTTTTCGGGGACTTGATTTGCGCAAGAGGATCATGGCTTAGTGTGCCTTCGGCGATGAGAAATTTAAAAAAGTGGCGGAGGCTTGAAAGAACGCGCGCCACGGAAGCATCCGAAAGCGACTGACGACGCAGCTCGGCCAAAAAGCGCACGATTTCATCCCGCCCGATTCGGGACAAGTCGATTTGAGGACAGGGTTCGCCCGGCGCTTTGGATTTGTTTGAAAAATCAGAAAACTTTTTAAGATCCTGCGCATAGGCCGAAAGCGTGTTTTCCGATAAGCCTTTTTCAACGGAGAGATAGTTCAAAAATTGATCAATGATGTGCGTCACGGCTGGTTTCGCCTTGGCATTCCGAATGATTCCAAATCATATCAGGTATCTGATTATTTTACTTGCCGTTTGACCAACAGGATGGAGATATAAAGCAGGCGGGTGTGTTTGTAAATTGAAAGCAAGATGTTCCTCTGGTCGGGACGACTGGATTTGAACCAGCGACCTCTCGCACCCCAAGCGAGTGCGCTACCAGGCTGCGCCACGCCCCGACGAAGAACAGAGTTGTTTAATTGAGCAGATGGAGTAAGTCTTCTAATTCTTTCTTGATGGTGGAAAGCGCCTGATGATTGTTCGCCGACTTCATTGGTTTATGCGCGGGCTGTCTCAGGCGCTTTCTCGCGCCGGCGATGGTTAATTTTTCCTGATAGAGCAGGCGTTTAATTTCCAAAATCAAATCAATCTCTTTTTTGATGTAAATCCGTTGGTTACCCTTGCTTTTTCTGGGATGGAGTGAGGGGAACTCCGTCTCCCAAAACCGGATGACATAGGCCTCAAGCCCGGTGATCTTGCAGACATCACTAATTTTATAAAATAGCTTCTCCTGCACACCATTCCCGTGATTTGCCGATTATGCGTTGTTTACAAATTTTTTAAACACCTGACTGGGGCGAAAGGTGACGACGCGTCGGGGTGTAATGCCGATTTCTTCCCCTGTTTTCGGGTTTCGCCCTTTTCTCGCCTTTTTTTCACGGACAACGAAATTGCCGAAGCCCGCGATCTTCACCGTCTCTCCTTTTTCCAGCGCTTCCCTGATCGCATCGAGCACCATTTGAAGGATGTCCGTCGATTCTTTTTTTGAGACCCCCAACTTCTCAACAACCTGATCAGCAAGATCGGACTTTCTCATCAAAACTCCTTTTCTAATCTGAAAATGTAGTGTGTCATGGGATTTTATTTAAAGACAATAAGAAGTTCACTATCAAAATTTCAGGATAAATACAATAGGTTAGGATGAAAGTCAAGGATTATTCAGGTCTTATCCCTGAGGATTCCGAGGTCTCTGGCGCAGTGCGCGTTTGGTACGTGTTCCCGTGTTTTTTATCAAAGCGCTAGCTTGCGGGGAAGAAAGAGATGGGGTAGAGCACGGTGGTTTCGCCCTGCTTCACGGAGGGGAATTTCCAACCCTGAATGGCTTCTATCAACGCTTTTTCGAAAAGCGGGTCGGAGAAAGAAGAGGTCAGCACCTGGCTTTTGATGACCCTGCCCTCCGGTGAAATCGTAAACTCGACAATGAGGTTGCCCTGGAGGTCGGGGTTTTTCAGAAGCTGATTATTGTAGACAGAGGTCAGGCGTCCCCTTTTTTGCTCGATGGCGGAGGAAATAATACCGTAGTTTCGCCCGGAGCCGTGAATGATTTTAATCTTGGAGGCGCGGCGTTTCGAGACGGATTTCCGCTTCATCAAGCGTCTTTTTTCCGACGAAAGCAGTTTTTGTCGGAGTTGCGCGAGTTTTTGCGAAGTGCCGGGAGATTCCGGCAAGCGTGCATTTTTCGCAACTTGCAGCGGTGCCCTTTTTCTCCGGCTCAATCGCTTTGTTGATGGAGAGGGGCTGGTTTTTTTCCCTGAGTTTCCCAACAGGCCGAGCAGCCCGGATTTTTTCACTTTTTCCTTCGAGGGTTTGGGTTTTGGCGGCGGGGGCGGCGGGCTCTGCTTTTTTTTGATTTCTTTAGGCTTGACGGCGGCCACTTTGACTTTTTCCGGCGTGGGCTCGTCCTGAAGCTCTGAGGGTCTTGCGATCTCTTGCGCCGAAGGCGGCGAGGATGCTGGAGAAGGTGGGGGCACAGGTTCGCGCGCGGTTTCCGAGGGTTCCGGCTCCGGCGTGTCGGGCGGTTCGGAAGGCGCGGGTTTGTTCATGGCGAGGGCTTC
>JBHHXB010000092.1:0-9479 GCA_046756825.1 Nitrospiria bacterium
GCGCCGCTTTTTTTGATGCCGCGCCGCTTCCGCGCGAAAATTTCGGCGGACTGCTCCGGGTTTTTAATGCAAAACGTCCCCGCGCCCCCGGCGCAGCGCTCGGCGTCGGGCATTTCCACAAAGTCGATATTGGGGGCGGCGCAGAGCAAATCGCGTGGTGCGCGGCTCACACCGGCGGCCCTTAAATGACAGGAGGAATGATAGGTCACCCGTTCCCGAGAGGCCGCGCCGCCTTCGGGGTCACTGGCGGCGATTTCCTTCGGCAGTAATTCCGTGATGTGGAGCACTTTTTTAGACAAGTGCTCCGCTTTTTCGCGGTAGGCGTGGTCTCCTTCGTCCGCGAACAGGGCCGGGTAATCCTTCAGCATAAAGGTGCAGGAGGCGCAGCCGGTGACGACGCGTTCGTAAGGGGCGAGGGCGTCCAAATTGAAGCGCGCGTTTTCCCGCACCCGCCCGTTCCAGCCATAGGTCTGAATGGGCGTGCCCGAGCAGCGCTGAGGAGGCAGGGCGGGCGCGAAGCCGTGTTGTGTTAATAAGGCGATGACGGCATCGCCCACGCCGTCGTCGAAGTAGTTCGCGGCGCAGCCGTGAAAATAGGCGAGGTTGGATTTCAGAGCAATCCGTTCAGAGTGCCGCTCGCGAAGTGTCTTTTTCGCGATACGCGGGAGGATCATGTCGAAGGGGATGCGCGCCGTCGGCGCCAAATCCTTCAAAAAGGCACGGGAGAGCACCTCCAGCCCTTTCCGGCCCGGTTTCGTATCCCAAAGCGGCTGCGTCCAGGCTGCTGCTTTCAGCAGCCCTTCGAAAAGCCCTGTGTTCGCTTGCAGCGCGAAAAGCTTTCCGGCAGCGGCGTTGGGCCGGGCCTCGCGCGCCTTTAGGACATATTCCGACACGTCGATACCTGCGGGACAGACGCTCCGGCAGGACTTGCAGTTAATGCAGGCCTCGACCACGCGGGCGGCATCCGCATAGGCGTAATCGGGGTCGGTGAGGATATGAAACCAGCCCCGGGCCGCGTTGGATTCCTCTCGTTCCACGTCATAAACGGGGCAGACGGCGTTGCATTTCGCACAGGTCGCGCACTTCTTCGACAGGCGGTGCAGGTCGATGTTTTCCGTGAAGGGGGTTTCCGAGATTTTAATACCGGGATTTAAAATATGATCGGGGTCGAAAATGCGCTTCACGGATTTGAAGAGGGCGTAGAGTTCTGGGCCATACAGCTTTTTTAGAAATTCCGCGCGGACGCGGCCGTCGCCGTGCTCACCGCAGAGCGAGCCGCCGAAGTGTTCGATGACGGTTTCGTGGATTTCATGCGAAAGCGCGATCATACGGTTGAAGTCCGCGGGATCGTTGAGATTCAAGAGCGGGTTGATGTGGGCGTTGCCGTCACCGATGTGACCGTAGATGGCCACGGCCACGCCTTGATCGGAAAAGAGTTTTTCGAGGTAGGCGACCAATTCCGGGATGCGCGCCGCGGCGACCACGACATCATCGGCGAAGTTAATGGGCCGTTTTTTTTCATCGTAGCGATAGAGCGTCGGATACATCGCCTTCCGCACCCGCCAAAGCGCCGCGGTTTTTTCGGGGTCGTAGGCGATGGCCATGGGCGCGGCGAGATCGCATTTTCGCATCAAGTCCTGGGCGGTGCTCATCCGTGTTTTGGCCGATTGATCGAACTCCAGGAGCAGCATGACATCGGCATTTCGTGGGATTTCAAAACGCTCACGCCCGACTAAATCGAGGGAGTTGGCGTCCATCATTTCGAGCGCGCTGGGGGAAAGCGGCAAGAGATCGGCCACGGCGGCCCCGACATCCGACAGCGATTTCAAGTAGATGAGGCCCGTCGCGATTTCGCTGGGCTTGGGCACGAGGCGGATTTTAGCCTCCAGCGTGAGGCCCAAGGTGCCTTCGCTGCCGATAAACAATTGATGCAAGGGAAAGTGGCCTTCGTTTAGGCCTTCGGCGAGGGCGAAGAGGTTGTAGCCCGAGGCATTTTTGGAGACCTTTTTCCGATGAGATAAAATTAGATCCTTGTTTTGGCGGATTAGGTTATACAGGGTGCGGAGTTCCGGGTTTTCTCGAAACAGGCCGTCGAGGGCCGGATCGTTCAGGCGGTAATCCTTGGCTGTGATCCACCGTCCACTCGCCAAGAGCACGGTCATTTCCAGCACATTGTCCTTTGTCGCGCCGTATTTCAGGGTGTGCGGCCCGGCGGCGTTGTTGCCCAGCATGCCGCCGAGTTTACACATGTCCCCGCTCGAGGGGTCGGGCGCGAAAATCCATTCGTGCTCCGCGAGCTGCTTGTTAAGTTCGGCGTACACGATACCGGGCTGAACGCGGGCCCAGCCCGCGCCGGGGTCGATTTCCAGCATTTGATGAAGCCGTGAAAATTCCAGGATAATGCCCTCGCCGACGGCGTTTCCCGTGAGGTTCGTCCCCCCGCTCCGGGCCGTGAGCGGGATACCGTGCGTCTTTGCGAAGCGAAGCGTTTGTGCGAGATCTGCTTTAGATTCGATGAGAACAACGGCCTTAGGGATGGCCTTGTAAATGCTCGCGTCGATGGAATAGGCCGTGAGGGCGGGGGCATCGGTGAGGACTTTTTCACGGCCGATCAACTCCCGCAAGGGATTAAATTTTAAGGACATGGAAGGAGTATAACAGGGGGCGTCCGCGCTTGACAATCTTGAGCGCGGCTGCTGTTTGGCTATTTCAGGATGTGAAAAATCGCCGCGCCAAAGGCGACGCCGGTGAGATTGGTACCGACATCCCGCCAGTCGAAAAACCGATTAGGCAACACCCACTGAATCATTTCATCCCCCAGGCCGATCAAGGTTCCGATGAGTGTAGCCACGCCCAGGTGAACCATCAGGGAGAGGTTCGGTCGGATAGCCCGGGCGATGAAATAGCCGAGAATGCCGTATTGAAGCAGGTGAATTCTTTCTTCGGGAATATTCATTTGCGCCGCAAGCGCAAGCAAGAGGATCAAGAGAGCGACGGCAAGCCAAAACGCCGCTTTTGCCGCCTTTCGGAACACCCACAGCACAGTTAAGAGTCCGGCGGCGAGGATGAACAGATTGATGGAAAGACTGAAATCGGAACCCAGGCGTTCCCGAAAAAACCGCTGCCACGTGCGAGCGAAGGGAAGGGAGAGGTAGGTGAGGAGCGTGTAACAGACGACAATGCCCCAGTGCTTCACGGCCGCTCCGTGGCAATATTGAGGATTTGCCCGTCGCTGGTGACATGAATGCTTCCGTGCTGATCACTGCGGTAAAGGCGTACCCCGGCTTCTTTGTAGGCCTCCAGCACCTCAGGATTGGGGGCTCCATAGGGATTGGGCCCGATGGTGAGGACGGCGATTCGCGGATGGACAGTCTCAATGAAGGGTTGAAAGACCTCTGTTTCGTTGGCGTGGTGCGGAATTTTAATGAGATCGGAGTGAAGTTGATTCCCGTAAATTTCCACAAGTTTTTGCTGCGTATCGGGCCCGGCGTCGGCGGCCAGCAGCAAAGAGACCTCGCCATGCGTGATTTTTATGACAAGCGAGTCCTCATTTTGATCACCCGTCAACACCGCATCCGGGTGAAACACCTCGATACGAACGCTGGGAGAAGGGTTGAGCACCGTGCCACGCCGGAGCGTTTTGACGACGTAGGCTTGAAGCGCGTCGGCAAGTACGCCGATTTCATATCTGGCTTGTTTAGTGTCGATCTCCGAGGAGGTAAAGGGGAGGAAAACGTCGGCCTCGCGCCGGAGATATCGTTTTAAAATGGGCAAAAGCCCGCCGGCGTGGTCGTCGTGAAAGTGTGTAATGATGAGCGCGGTCAGTGATTGAATGCCGTGTTTTTCAAGCTCGGCGATGACACGCGGCGCGGATTCCGGTTTCCCGCCGTCGATAAGGATGGCCCCGTCTTCCGGGAGCCGAAGCAGGATGGCGTCGCCGTAGCCGACATCGATAAAGTGGATGTTTAAGGTGGAAGTCGTTGTGATGGGAATCGGCGTAAAAAGCAACGGGAGAGCCAAAACCATCATCGCAGTTTCCAGGGACTACGAAGCACCCCGTCCCGCTAAAACGGCAACGATGGTTTTTAAAAAGATTTTCATGTCCAGCTTTAAGGACCAGTTGTCGATGTAGCGAAGATCGAGCTCCATCCATTCCTTGAAATCGCGAATCTTGTTTCGACCACCGATTTGCCAAAGACAGGTCAGGCCGGGTTTCATGGAAAGCCGCCGCCGATGCCAGCGTTTGTACTGCGTCACCTCCTCCGGGAGCGGAGGACGGGGACCCACAATGCTCATATCGCCGATGAGCACATTGTAGAGTTGAGGGATTTCATCCAGGCTCATTCGGCGAATGAAACAGCCGATGGGGGTGAGTCTAGGGTCATTGGCGGCCTTAAACGCGGGACCCTTCATTTCGTTGAGGTGGGCAACTTCTTCTTGTCGTTTGAGGGCATCGTGACACATGGAGCGAAACTTATAAAGCGTGAAATGGCGTCCATTCAGACCAACACGGGTTTGCGTAAAAAACACGGGCCCTTTTGATGTCGACTTGACCGCGAGGATGACGAGCAGTGAGACGGGAAGGAGAGCAAGAATGAGTACGAAACCGATCACGAGATCAAATAAGCGCTTGGTCATGAGCAGAAACTCGTTGTGTGGCGTGGTCGTAAAGGTAAGAAGCGGTACGCCGTGAAATTCGTCCAGATGCACCTTGGCGAGCATGTGCGGAAAAAAGTTGACAGCGATGCGGGTACAAATGCCTTGTTCTTCACAGAGGAGGAAAATCTCTTCCAGTTTTTCGAGCCGCTTTCTTGAAACCGCGAAGATCAACTCATCAATCACATACTGCTCTAACATTTGAGGAAGGTCTGCGACAGCGCCAAGCACGGGGACATCCTTGATTTGCCTGAGCCGGATATCCGGCTGGTCGCTAACGAAACCAGCGAGACGCAGCCCCCACTCCTTGTGCCGATCAATCAAGTCCTTCATTTCCCTGGCCCGCCGCCCGGTGCCGACAATGATGATGTTTCTGTAGTTATATCCTTTTCTTCGGACATATCGCGCCCACAGCCGAAGAAAACACCGTTCCAAAACAAGAAAAATCCATGCCGTGATACCGAATATACCGATGAATAGACGGCTGACGTATTCCGCCTTTAAGAGAAAGACAACGGACATGAGGATAAGGGGCCCGAAAAAAGACACACCCGTGATTTTCCAGGACTCTTCCAAAAGGGATTTTGTCCGCTGTGATTCATAGGTTCGAAAATAGAACAGGAGGATAGACCAAACGGGCAAAATCACATAGAGCAACCAGAGAATTTGCTGAAGCGGGATCACAGGGCCGAAGTACGGCGAGAGATAGACATCACGGAGAAAAAAGGACAGAAAAAAAACAAAGGTCAAAATCCCGATCTCGGTCAGATAAAGAGAAATCGCGATCAGCTTGGCCTTTTGTTTAAGCATCACTCTCCTGGATGGTGCATTAAAATCAACGGTGTTAATCGATGGAAAAAGATTTATTCAGAATCTGGTGACCCGATAAACATACCCCTTATCGGGTTAAAAGGCAAGACGAATTGATCCCGTATCAGTGCTTTTTGAGAAAAGTTATTGAATGATATTCAGAGAGGTTTTTTCTGAATTTTTGGAGGCCACTTGCTCTGTGAGGTTTTTGGCAATTTCCATGAAGGCAAGGGCCTGTGGGGAGCTTGGATTACTTGTGACAATCGGATGTCCTGTATCCCCGCCCATTCGAATCGCGGGGTCAATGGGCACTTCGCCGAGGAAGGAGAGATCCAGTTTCTCCGCCGCGGTCCGGCCGCCCCCTCGGCTGAAAATTTCGGTCGCTTCGTGGCAGTGCGGGCACTCAAAATAACTCATGTTTTCGACGATGCCGAGAATGGGGACGTTGACTTTTTTAAACATGGCCAAGCCTTTTTTGGAATCGAGCAGGGAGACTTCCTGGGGGGTGGTGACAATGACCGCGCCCGTCAAGGGCACAATTTGCGCGATGGACAACTGGGCATCTCCTGTCCCGGGGGGCAAGTCCACCAAGAGAAAATCAAGCGCGCCCCAGGACACGTCACGAATGAGCTGTTGAATGGCGCCGTGAATCATCGGCCCGCGCCAAATCATGGGGGTCTCTTCCGGGACAAAGAAGGCCATGGAAATAAAACGGACCCCGTGATTTTCCGCCGGAGCAATTTTTTCGCCCTCTGGTTCAGGGGGGGTTTTGATGCCCATCATCAAGGGAACATTCGGGCCATAGATATCCGCATCCAGAAGGCCGACACGCGCTCCCGTTTCGGCCAGCGCCACGGCGAGGTTGACACTGACGGTGGATTTTCCGACCCCTCCTTTCCCGCTGCTGATGGCAATGATGTTATGCACATCAGGCAGAAGCGTCTCCTGAGTCGAGGGGCCTCCCCCTGTGGCCTGCACGGGAAAGTTGATGTGGATTTCGCCAATTTCCGGCAGGTTCTTTTGTAGCGCTTCCTTTGAAAGCCGTGTCATCTCGGCGCGCAGGGGGCCCTCCGGCGCAGGGAGCGTGACATCGAAAGAGACATCCTTTCCATTGATTTCAATATTTTTGACCTGCCCTAATGCGACGATATTATCTGAGAATCCGGGTCCGGTTACCTGCTTGAGCGCTTCTAAAATCAGTGATTCTGTGACTTGCGGCATAAATCCCTCCAGACCAAAGTTATCTCTTTGGCCCACTATAACGTGCTGTCAGATCTGTTGTAAAGAATCAATCCTTCAGGTAGGAGTATTTACTTGAGCGATAGACACTAACCAACTGATTTATTTGCGTTTATGTCTCATTTTTTTAAGTTGTTTTCTGTGTTTGTGTTTTCTCATTTTCTTCTTTCGTTTCTTAACGACACGTGACATAGATACTCCTGTATTTCATGATTGATGTGCCTCCTGTAATGATATTTTTCCTCGTTTTTCCCTGACGATGAGGACAGGGCATTTTCCATATTCAATGACTTTCAGGGGGGTACTCCCCAAAAAGAATTTTTTAACCGCCGAGCTGCCGCTAGAGCCCATGACCACAATGTCATGATCTCTTGCCTCATCTATGATTTCCTCGGACGGGCGGCCCGTCCGGACCTTTTGTTTGGCGTTGATGCCCATTTGGGCGAGGATCATTTCCGCGCGGCGGGTCAGTTGTTTTGCTTCCTCTTCCTTTTCCTGTGTTTTTTCTTCCGCAATGGAAAGGATGGTCATCTCCGCGCCCAACTTTCGGGCCATTTCCGCACCCGTGATTTCCGCTTTCTCGGACAGATGGGAACCGTCCGTGCAAAGCAGAAAATTGTCGTCTTCCTTGATGTTCTTCGCAATCAATACGCTGCAGGCGGAAAGATCCGCGACACGCAGGGCCGTGCTGCCGACAAAATGCGTGGAGAAGCCTTTATGTCCCCGTGATCCGACAATGAGCAAGTCGTAATCTCCCACGTCGGCCTCTTCAAGGATTTCATCCACGGGATGTCCTTCTCTCAGGCGCAGACGGACCAGCTCCCCTTTCAATCCGATTAAATGCAACTCCGTCGCGCCATCGATTCCGATTCGAAATGCCTGGCTGACTTTTTTATCTTTAAGCGGCGCGGTTTTTGTGAGCCCGATCTCCGTCAGAATTTCTTTGGCCCGAATCAAATAATCCACGCCTGGAATTTTCAAATCCCATTCGCCGAGTTTTTTCCGGGCTGTGGTCAACTGGACACGGTGCCGGGGTGAAATGGGCGGACGAACGTGAAGCACGCTGACTTCGGCACTCATTTCCTTGGCCAGCCTTCCACCAAACCGGATAGCCGCTTCCGCATATTCCTCACCGTCTGTGCACATCAGGATTTTCATCGAACCGTTAACCTTAAAGATCCAAAAGACGCCAATATCCTATACTGATGATCTGAATCAAGATGAAAGAGATGAGCACCAGCTTCCATCCCGCTTTGAGATAATCCCCTTTTTTAAGATAGCCGCTGCCGTAAATAATATTGCAGGCGGGCGAGGCAATGGTGGTCAGAAAACAGAAGGAAGAGGAAATGACTGTAATGAAACCGGCCGCGATCACGGAAGTGCCGGACAAACTCGCGATGTTCAGCGTGATAGGACCCAATACTCCGACGGTGGCGCCGCTGCTCATAAACGAGGCCATCAGAATGGTTAAAAAGCTGATCGCCGCAAGCAGCGGAATGCCTTGATGAATCCCCAAGGGTGCGACCCATCTGAGAAACGAATGGGACAGCCATTCGGCCACACCGGTTTGTTTCATCATCAGGCCCAGAGAGATTGCTCCGCCATAAATTAAAATTGTCCCCCAGTTGACGTTGTTGTTAAGATCTTCCCATTTCACGACACCGGAGATTAAAAACAGGAGTATCCCCGTTAAGGCCGTGATGCCGAGGCCGATTGTATCCGAAATCGTCATCCACATCAACACTGTTAAAAGAAAGATGCCGATGGCAAGCCATTCTTTTGGGGAGACGGGCCCCGCTTCCGAGACCTTTTCTTTCAGCGTGGTCACGGCGTGGGAGAGATCTGTTGTCTCGGGTTTAAAGGTGTGGTAGAGAATGAAGGTAATAATGGGCACCTCAATCAGGAGCATGGGGTAAGCGAACTTGATCCACTCGAAGTAGGTCATTTTGACCGCGAAAAGCTTCTTCCAATAGGCGAGCATAATGGCGTTGCGCGCGCCGCCCGAAGGCGTTCCCGCCCCGGCGATCATGGACCCATAGGCGATGGAAAGCAAAATGGAAATCGAGAGATTCCTGATCTTCATCCAGTCCCGGTTCGTATAATTAATCAGCGCGGCCCCGACGGGCAGCATCATGGCGGCGACCGTGTGTTCTCCGATAAATGAAGCCAGCAGGGCGGAGAAGGCAACGAGCGCGAAAATAATGCGGTTAACGCGGGGACCCGTGATTTTGACGATGGCCAGGGCGATGCGCTTATCGAGGTTTTGTTTCACCAGGGCGGTGGCGATCATCAGCGAACCCATGATGAAAAAAACGGAATCACTCATGAAGGAGCGCGCCACGGCCGTGGGCCTCCCAAGATCGAGCAGGACTTGACTGATTGCGATAAAAAGCGCGACACCGGGGAGAGGGATCGGCTCCGTAACAAAAAAAATGAACACCACGATGGTCAGGGAAAGCGCACGCATACCGGTGGGCGTCAGACCTTCGGGAACGGGCGCGGACAAAAGTCCCGCACCCACGAGCAATCCGATAAAAAGCCACCTTTTCTTCGCCAGTTCAGTCAGAAAGGCCATCTTGAACCCGTCTTGTTTTAAATGGGATACTAAACGAGGCCAGTATAACAAAAGCCCGTTGATATTTTGTCGAAAAATGAGACGATCCGACTTGTTGGGAGTCGAGCTTGATATCGTCGTTGAACATTCATAGAATATCGGACATGGATTCATTGAAGAAACTGTGATGTCGATTTTAATCGAAAAATCCGCGGATCAA
>JBHHXB010000093.1:0-9417 GCA_046756825.1 Nitrospiria bacterium
TTTTTACGACGTGAAGGGATTCGCTTTATTGAGCAGGCCGCCGGGCGGACGTGGACGGACTTTAATGCCCATGATCCGGGTATCACGATTCTGGAACAGCTCTGTTACGCCATCACGGACCTGGGCTATCGCATGGCCTATGATCTGCCGGATTTACTCGCGGAAGGAGAAAAGGAGCCGTCTCAAAGCCTGTACACGCCTGCTCAAATTTTAAGCTCCGAGCCGGTGACTTTGACCGATATGCGGAAGTTACTTCTGGATGTCGAAGGCGTCAAAAATGCCTGGATCGAACCGCTTCAAGATCCGGCGCCTCTTTATTATCACGAGGGAAAAAAGGTTTTGAGTCTGGAGACCGAAGACCCTGTGGACACCCCGCAAACCACGGAGCCGGTTTTTCTGAAAGGCCTGTACCGGGTGTTGCTCGAACCATCCGCCCTGGTGGATCGGGAGGGCTCCCAGGTCGCGCGCGAAGCGGCGAAGCGGCTGAACGCGCATCGGAATCTTTGTGAGGATTTTGATGAGATCACGGTGCTGGATCACCAGGATGTCTCCGTTTTGGCTCGGATTGAGATCGGGCCGGTGGAAGACGCCGGAGAGTTGCTGGCGAATATCTATGACCGCATCGCGCACTACTTTTCTCCGTCGCTGCCGTTTAAAACCCTTAACGAGATGCTGGCGAGCGGCGTGCCCGTCGATGAAATCTTTGAAGGACCGCTCTTAAAACACGGTTTTCTTGACGCCAAGGCGCTTCAAAACCTCAAACGAAAAACGACACTGTACATCTCTGATTTGATTCGTGAAATCATGGCTGTCGACGGTGTGCGGGCGGTGCGGCATATCCGGCTGAAATCCGGTGAAACGACTGAAGCCTGGTCGCTTCAGTTAGGGGAGCGGCAAGTCCCGAAACTGGTTTTGTCGTCCGATACGATCGTTTTGGAAAAGGAAGGGGTCATCGCCGGTATCGACCACGACCGGGTCAAGGCGCTTTATCATGAGCGGCTCAAGCGGGCCGAGACCTTTGCGGAACTGCCCTTAAAGGCGCGGGACATCGCCCCGCCTCAGGGAAAAAATCGAAAGATCAAGCACTATCACGCCGTGCAACAGCAGTTTCCCGCGCTCTATGGGATCGGGGAGATCGGGCTGCCCGCCTCGGCCACGCCGGAGCGAAAGGCACAAGCCAGGCAGCTTACGGCCTACCTTTTATTTTTCGATCAGTTGCTTGCGAATTATTTCGCTCAGCTTTCGCATGCGTCCTCGCTTTTTTCATTCTACGGCCGAAGCAACACAACCTATTTTTCGCAGATGATCTCCGATCCGGGGCTGCGGCTTGACGGCATCTTAAGGCGGTCACCCGAGGAACACCGCGCGCGTTTGGAGAAAATCACGGAAGAAACGGCGGGCGACGGCGTTTCCATAGAGCGGAAAAATCTTTTTCTGAATCACCTGATGGCGCGTTTTTCCGAGCAGTTCACCGACTATGCGCTTGTTTTATTCGGTTTGATGGAGGACGGACGGCAGGCCTCCCTGGAAAAATTGATACAGGACAAGCAGGTCTTTTTGCAGAAATATCCCGAAATCAGCCGTGCGCGGGGAGGCGCTTTTGATGCCTTGCGTCCTTGGGGGGGCGTCAATATTTCAGGGCTGGAAGAACGGATTCGTTTAAAACTGGGAGTGACGGCGCAGGATGGAGAAGACTTTTTGTTGATCGAACATATTTTGCTGCGTCCGATGTCAGGGGATCAGCAGCAGGGCGTGCCCATTTTAGCGGCCGTGCAGTCAAAGGATCCCTATTCGTTGCAGCTCAGTTTTGTGTTTCCGAACTGGCCCGTTCGTTTCGCCAGGCCGGTCTTTCAGCAGTTCATCGCGCAGACCATCCGGGAAGAAACCCCCGCGCACCTTATTCCGCACGTGCACTGGCTCGATCAACCCGCTTGGCGGGCCATTTCATCCACGTACAAGGACTGGCTTGAAAAACGCCGCCGTTTTCTGGCGGCCAAATACGAGTTGTCATAATGCCGCACCAGAAAGATATCCCCATACGAGACGCCCGCGACCGATTGATCGACCTCCTGGGCTTTGGCGAGACTTATCCGCTTCGGGATCTGCCCATACTGGATGAACGCCTGACCGTTCCCTTCAAGTCTTCGGCGAAAATCCCGATTGAGGCGGCGCAATCGGATGTGTTGTATCGGCTTTACGACCGGGAAGACCGGCCGGTGACACGGCCCCCCGAAGATCAGGCGATTGAGGCGCAAGGCACGGGACAAACCCTTTTGATCGAAAGCCCTCTCATCGAAGACGACGTCACCTACAAAGTGAGGGGAATCAAAAACCGGTCGAGCCGCTCGGCTTATCTTCACGAGACCGCGACGATCAAAGTGGGGCTGGATGTCAGTTTATCGGCGCGCATTCTCACGGGCGAGCCTTTGGATCCCGGCATCGAAGTTGCGCGTGAAACCGATGCGCGAATCGTGGATTACGGTGTTTTCATCGAGGTCGAAATCAGGGAAAGTCAGGAGGGCGTGGATTACCGCCTGGTGTATTTCGAGGGTTCGAGAGAAATAGTGCTCACGGACACCGACACGCGCGGGAATCTTGCCGATATCACGCTGACGAGCCGGGCCGTTGAAGAAGATGTGGAGATTCGGATCCGGGCGACGAAAACCTTCGACCCGGCCGAGGAGCGGGAGACTCAGACGGACTTGCTGGATGTCGTGCTTCCCTTGAAAGTACGGGCCAACTCCGCAGTGAGCGTGATGCTGGAGCCGTCTTCTGTGATGGATTATCGCGGGAGGACGACGCTTCAGATTGATGACAGCCAAAAAAGTGTCCAGTACCAACTCGCAATTCAGGAAATCGCCGACCGGAATTTTATCCACAGGACACCCTCGGATGAAAAGATCATCACCGTGCCGCTTGGGGATGGGCGGAGCTCGCGGATTTTGGATCCGGCGGACGGGCGTTTTTGGCATTTTCCCGACGGATTTAAGACGACGGGTTCTCCAAAAAAGGGGGTGGACGGGCCGCTCCGTTTTTCACTCGGGGGATTGGCTGAGGACACCCTTATCGTCGTTAAAGCGCAAAAGACGCATCAAGCCGGGCACCCTGTCGCTTCGGAGGTCCAATTGGTAAATGCAGTCGCCGCGCTGGTGCGGCCTGATCCCGATCCGGCGCTCACCCTGAAGGTTGTTGTGACGGAGACGGAAGTCTCCGGCCCGGTCGAGGTTCGCGGCGGGCAGCCTGGTGTTTATTATCATCTCCGGCGTGAAACAAGCGGCCCGGACTTGGGTTCGCCCGCTTATTTTCATAAAAAAGACGCACAAAATCCGAGTCTGAATAAAGGCCTTGGACAACTCAAAATCGGGGTCGATTTCGCCGTCCCCCGCAGTCTGTCTCAAGACAGTGCGCTTTCTCCGAAGGACCCCGCGGAAACTTTTCCAGAGAACCCCCGCGTTGATATCCAGAAAATTCCAATCGACACACCCCTGCGCCTTCTCGCCGTGAAAGCGCAGACAGGCCTTGATGCACCTGTTTCCAGGCCCGCGGATATTCCGGCGTTGCCTGTTATCACGTTTGAAAGTGCGGTGGTGGACGCCGGTACGCCGGCCAAGGTCATTGTTTCGGCAAGTCAGCCGGGAGAAAAATATCAGTTACGGCTTAACGGTGTGCCGGTGCGCCGGGCGAGAAACGGAAACGGCGCGGCGCTTGGCTTTACCACGGAGCCGGTTACAGAAGAAACAATTTTCGAAATGGTCGTGACCCGTCCGGCGGCCACTGACAGTCTTGTTGTCGAACGGGTGTTGTTACTCAAAGTGGGGGTTCGGCCGGGAAATTCGTAATCTGTTTTTCAAGGGGATGTAATGTCAACACAGCGGCACCGCATCAAGCGTCAGGTTTTGGAAGTGCATGGGGCGAAGCCGGAGCGGGCGCAGTGGCTTCATCAGGAATTGCGGCGTATTCACGACAGCCGTCTACTGCCGGTGATTGAGGCGTGCTGCTCCGGCTTGAGCCCTTCGGACGAGATTCAGCGGATTGATACCTTGACTGTGGATTTGGGGCGGCTGGATTTGGACAATCTCGAGGAAGCCTTTGTTTCAAAATGCCAGGCTCAGCTTCGCGAAAAATTATCCGGGGAGATCCATCGTCAGGCGGGCGATGCGGGCCAGGACTCGAAAAAGAACAAACGGTTTTCTCAAGTGGAATTGCTTGAGGTATTCGCACGTACCGGGAACCTCCCCTGGTGGGCGGACCGTACGCGTCATCATCTCTTGGAGGAGGCCTTGCGCGCCCTGATCCAGGAAGCGCCTGATGACGTGGCTCGTCTGGTCAAAACATGGGTTCGCGCGCCGGAGTTCCTGCGGCGGATGATCCGGCATGTTGACGACACCCTGCTTTCGGCGCTTTTAGCCCTTCGTGTTCAATCCGGGGATGAGCCGCTTGACCCCGTCAGACGGGATATCGAAGATCTTTTGATTGCGGCACCCCGGTTGACGGCGTATTCCAGGGCGGGTGTTTCATCGAGGCGTTTCGTGCGAGACCGGCTTTGGAATGCACTGTTGACCATTGCATATTCAAAAAAAACACTCATTGGCGAGATGGACGTTTTTTGGAAAGACGTATTTTCTCGCCTGGCGGCTTATGATGATCGGCCCTTATCCGCGTGGGCTGAGCATCTTCGCCGCACGGCCGCTGAGCAGGGGTTTCCCAGCGCGTCGCCCGTCGTGAGGATGCTGGAAGATTTGAAGCTGAAGACGCAAAAGAAAGGTGCAAAGACGCCCGATGCGGATGCCGACCCAGTCGCGGCGGAAATCCACCGGATCCTGAATCGCTTCAGGCAGGCGGGTGGTTTTTTAGAAGGGATGTATGCGCCGCTTCGCGCGATAGCGGCACAGCTTCCGGCGGGTTTGCAGGCTGAGTGCTTGGGTGCGTTGAAGACTTTGAATCTGAAAAAGGCGGGAATCCCTGCCGAGGATGAAAGAATAAGGGCGGCTCTGGCCGCGATGCTCCGAAGACTCCAGTCCCAACAACAAACCCTTGCGCCGCTGACCGCCCGCGCCCTGACGATGCTGGAAGGTCAGGCACAGTCGGAGGATTTGAAGTGGGGTGCGGGCGATGCGGTGGAATGCGATGTGGATAACGCCGGGCTGGTGATCCTCTGGCCCTTTCTGGGAACTTTTTTAAAGCGGCTTGAGTTAACTGAAAAAAATCAGTTCAAAGACCGCGCGGCTGTGCACAGGGCGGTCGCTTTGCTGCAATATGCCGCAACGGAAGAGACCGACCCGCCGGAATACGTACTGGCCTTGAACCGCATATTGTGTGGCATGGACTTGGAGACGGTCTTTGAGCTTGATCCTCCCGTTTCCAGCAACGAGGCCAAAGAATGCGAGGCCTTGCTTCGCGCGGTGATTGCGCAGGCGCCCATTTTAAAAAAGATGTCCGTCTCCGGTTTCCGCGGCACCTTCCTTTTGAGAAAAGGCCTTTTGAGCCGACGTGACGGCGCGTGGTTGCTACGCGTCGAGCGAGCGGCTTTTGACGTCGTGCTGGACCGCTTTCCCTGGAGTGTGGCGTGGGTGAAGCTGCCCTGGATGACGGCGGCCTTGCAGGTGGAGTGGTAATGGACGCAAAGGCCCGGTTAAACGCGCTTGATTTGGAGCAGGAGTTGGCCTGGTTTGCCCGCGTACTTGATGCGCGCTTCAAATCCTATCTGGGGCCGGAGGACGAGGCGCGGGATATTTTTGAGGTCGCGCCGCCGGATTTGAGCCGGTCGGAGTCGGAATACGCGAAGTTTCTGCAATACTACCGTTTTTCATTTGCCGAGCGATTTGCCGTGCTGCTCGGCCTCGTGCCGCATATTCGTCCGCAATTATTAGACGTGTTTTTCACGAAGAACCGCACGTTTGACCGGCCTTTTGCCGAATTCGGCGGGAAGCGGGAGGCTGAGGACAGCGGTTTTGTGCCCACTGGCGAGACCTTGATTTTTATTCTGGCGGGGAATAATCTTGAAATCCGCTTCGCGCTTCAGGCCTTGTTTGATCGGGGTCACCCTTTTGCGAAGCACCACATTCTCCACCTCTCGACGGCGCGTTCGGGAGCATCCCGAATGAAGGCCCCTTTAGTGCTTTCGGAGGAATATGTGAGTTTTTTTACGGCCGGTCACGCGCTTCGCCCGGATTTTGGCGCGAACTTTCCCGCCCGTCACATCGAAACGCAATTGGATTGGAAAGACCTTGTTTTACACCCCGGCACGCGGCGGCAGATCGAAGAAATCGAAACCTGGATACGACACGGCAGAACTTTGATGGACGATTGGGGCATGGCGCCGAAACTTCGTCCGGGCTATCGCGTCCTGTTTTACGGCGAGCCGGGAACGGGTAAAACGATGACGGCCAGTATGCTGGGCAAGGCTGCCGGACGGGACGTTTATAAAGTCGATCTGTCGCTCGTCGTTTCGAAATATATTGGAGAAACCGAGAAAAATCTGTCCAAAATTTTCGATCAGGCCGAGCATAAACATTGGATTTTGTTTTTCGATGAGGCCGACGCCCTGTTTGGGAAACGCAGTGAAACAAAAGACGCGCACGACCGCTACGCCAATCAGGAGGTGTCGTTTTTGTTGCAGCGTATTGAAAGCTTTGACGGCATTGCGATTCTGTCGTCCAATCTCCGGGAGAATCTGGACAAGGCCTTCACCCGGCGCTTTGAATCCGTCATCTTTTTCCCGATGCCTCGGCCGGAGGAGCGGCTGAAACTTTGGACCCAGGGCTTTTCTCCAAAGGCCGAGCTGGACGAAGGGGTTGATTTGGAGCGGATCGCCCGTGAGTACAAACTTTCCGGCGGGTCGATTATGAATATTATTCGTTTCGTGTCGCTCCAGGTGTTGAAGGAAAGGGGCCGAAAAATTACGTTTGAGGATATTGCGCAAGCAGTGCGCAGGGAATATGCCAAGGAAGGAAAGGGTGGATAAGGTTTTCAGGATGCAGGCTTGTCTTATTTTTGGAACCTCGAGTAGGATTGAAAAATAGTAGCGTAGGTTGAGTGTTTTTCGGAGGAATAATCCTTGGCAGGCAAGGCGGTTCAAAGAGGAGGTGAAGCGATGAATTCAAGATCTTTTTCACAAAAATCATCAAACCGGGCGGATCGTCGATCGATTTCTCCCTCTGAGCGGTGTAATGGGGTCACGCCGCCGCCTTATGGCATCCATGCTGCGGATTATCCCGCTGTTCAGGCGGCGGGCCTGGGTTTTGGCGCAAAGCGGTCCAAACTGAAAAAACGGAATAAAACGGGGCTTCCCGATCCACTTAAGTCCGGAATCGAGCAGCTCTCGGGAATATCGATGTCCGATGTAAAGGTCCACTACCATTCTCCAAAACCGGCCCGTTTGAATGCCTATGCTTACACTCAGGGAACCGAAATTCATGTGGGGCCGGGACAGGAAAAGCATCTTCCGCATGAGGCGTGGCATGTTGTACAACAAAAACAAGGACGTGTTAAAGCGACGACGCTGGCCAAGGGTATGGGGATCAACGATGATCAGGCTTTGGAGCGCGAAGCGGATGTGATGGGGGATAGGGCGCTGCAAGCGGTGTCTAATCCCACGCAATTGAAGACATCCGGGCCGTTCAATACAGTTGTGCAGCGGAGAGAAAGCAGTTTTCCCGATAATGCGAAAGAAAAATTGAAAGAGATGGGCTATACACAGCTCAAGGCGAAATCCGCGCCAATTCAGCTTCGGGGAGGAGCAAAGGCCGGAGTACTGTCGATCAAAAGTTCACATGTGGGATCATCCTTGATCGCGGGGCATGCCTGGTTGTCCTATGTCCCCAATGCCGGAGGGGAGCAAACACACGGAACATGGGGGAACGTTGACCCTATCGGGTATCATGCAAATTTGGAAGTGGGCCGGGGGGCGGCGGCCATGCGTTCAACGGATGTTGATGCGACGGACCTGGGGAATCTAAATACGTTTATTGGCGCGAACAATGCCTGGGGTTATTTGAATAATTGCTCGTCCTTTGCGGCGCGCGCCTGGAAGGATGTGACGAACGAAAGCCTTGCCTACAAAACATTGGGAATTCCGAATCCGAGTGCCCTGGGTGTGGGGATTGTTGCCGCCAACGGGGGAACAACGGGAGTGCTTCCCGCCGGACGGGGCAGTAGCGTGAACAGCGTGAGCAGTACATCCAGCAGCAGCGTAGGGATTTCGAGCAATACAGCCAACAGCGTGATCGGGAGTACGAGTCTTGGCGGAAGCTCGAACGCCAGCTCCGGTAACACGAGTTTATAAATTGGCGGTTCAAGCCTATGAACAATTTTCTCCGTTGGCTGCTGAGGAAGCTGGAACAATTCGGTTTTTTTGTGGGAAAGGAAGGTGTATTTCTCAATGAATTGCGGGAAAGCCCGATCTTCCTCATTAAAGGCGGGAATCTCGTTATCACAACCGCACACAGTTTAAAGCATTCCGCGAAGGAGGTATTCCGATTTGAGGCTGTGTGTGAGGAAAAGCAGTGTCTTGTTCGCGCTTATCAAAAATTGGTGACGCAGTCTTTTGGGGGAAAATACCAGCAGCATATCCCTATTGCGGAATGGCTGAACCATATTTCTCCTGATGAGGCTGTATTCTATTGGGTTGATCCGGATCAAACCCGCCACCGCATTGAGACGAAGACATTAACAGATCACGAAGAGACCACAGAAGCGTCATGACGGATACGCAGCCTTGCCGATTTTGCCAAAAATCCTTTAATGTAAAAAGCCGCCGCTGTCCGTTCTGTGGGGGAGGGAGTGAAAAGCCGCCTTTGCACACATCGCCGATTTGTCCGCGCTGTCAAACCGCGCTCAGCCGTTTCGATTACCGGGAAACCGTCTTGGACCATTGCCCGGCTTGCGAAGGCATTTGGCTTGACACCCAGGAATTCAACCAACTTACGTCCGAGCGGGAGGTTTTTTCGGATACTTCCATTCCCTATGAGTATCATCGGCCTCCGCTTCCGGAAGACAAGGGGTATCTGGCTTGTCCGCTTTGCGGTGACATGATGGGCCGTAAAAATTTCAGGAAAATCTCCGGTGTGCTCGTTGATCAGTGCCGGGACCACGGCATCTGGCTGGACACGGGGGAGCTGGATCAGATTCGCTGTTTTATAGCGAACGGCGGGCTGGATAAATCCCGGGACAGGGAAATATTGAAAAACACGGAAGAAATTGATTTTGTAGCGCATAAAGTGAAAAACATCGAGTACTTGCAGAGAAGCCTTCATTTCTGGAATTTCAAATACTGGCTTTTTAAAATCTAAAAAACAAAAAAAGGGATAGCAAGACATGCTTATGGCTGGAAGGTGGCTTTCATTATCTCAAATTAAACTCCACCATTTGATTTTTTTGGAATAATTTTGCTATGGTGTCTGCGTATGATATTTTTGT
>JBHHXB010000094.1:0-9241 GCA_046756825.1 Nitrospiria bacterium
GAGATGGAACTGGGGCTTATTGTGATTGCCATGCGTCATCAAGGGCCCCATATCGCGAAGATTCTGGCGCGGCAGGCGATTTCCGAAGGACAGTCCCTGCACGCGCGAAGCGGGGTGATCGGCTTCGACCTCGCCGGGGCGGAGCGGGGCAACCCCGCCCGGCTGTTTGGCGAATCCTATGAAATCGCAAGATCCGGCGGCTTGCAGCTGACGATTCACGCCGGGGAGGACGAAAGCTCGCAGGCCATTTGGGAGTCGATTGATATCCTGGGCGCAACCCGCATCGGTCACGGCTGCTCCGCCGTGGACGACAAGGTGCTTTTGAAGCGGCTGGCTCGGGACCGGGTCATGATCGAATGCTGCTATACCTCGAACTATCAAACCGGCGCGGTGGCGCAGGGCGCGCCGCATCCCATCCTGACCTTTCTCGAATACGGTATTCCCGTGTCGATCTGCACCGACAACACCACGGTTTCGTCCACCAGCCAAAACGTGGAAAACACCAGGCTGCTCCAATGGTTGACCCCAGAGGAGCTCAGCGCGATTCACGGGGGCTCCGCCCAACATTCCTTTATCCACAAAAACGGTCAGCCCCGCACCGCGCGTGAAAAGTCAGCGCCGATCAAGCGGCAAAGGCGGCTGGGCCTGGCCTGATCAGACGATTCTCAAAGCCGGTTTGACGGCGCGTCGATGTCCGACCACACGGCGTATTCATTATTTTAGGGAAAGAGGCCGCGCGCCAGTTTGGCCTCTGTGATTTTTCGGATGGCCAGCATCATGGCGGCCAGGCGCATGTCCACTTTTTCGGACAGGGAGACTTGAAGCACCTTGTTGAAGGCGAGGGTGACAATCTCGCGCAGCCGGTCATTGATCTCCCGCTCCTTCCAAAAAAAGTGTTGCAGACCCTGCACCCATTCAAAATAGGAAACCGTCACACCACCCGCGTTAGCCAAAATATCCGGGATGAGGAAGAGACCCCGGTCTTGTAAAATTTTGTCGGCCGTCGGCGTCGTCGGTCCGTTCGCCGCCTCCGCGAGAATTTTACAGGAGATTTTGTCCGCATTGTCCGCGGTGATCTGCTCCGAAAGCGCGGCGGGGACGAGTACGTCGCAGGGCAGTTCCAAAAGGTCGGCATTGCTGATGGGCTCGGCTTCTGAAAAGTTTTCGAGGTAGACGTTTTTTTTGAGGTGTGCTTGTAAGGCGGGGATGTCAAGCCCCGTCGGATTATAGACGCCGGATCTGACATCGCTGACGGCGATGATTTTACAGCCCTTTTCGCTGAGGATGCGCGCGGTATGGGAGCCGACTTTTCCGAAGCCCTGGATGACGATGGTCTTCTCTGCTGGCTTCATTTCAAGGTGGCGCATGGCCTCCAGGATGCAGTAGACGACGCCGCGTCCGGTGGCTTCGACACGCCCCAGCGACCCCCCAATACTGATGGGTTTGCCTGTGGCGATTTCAGGAATGGAATAGCCTTTGAGCTGGCTGTAGGTGTCCATCATCCAGGCCATGATTTGTTCGTTGGTTCCGATATCGGGTGCGGGCACATCCACGTCGGGTCCGATAAATTGAATAATTTCAGTCGTATACCGACGTGTTAATCGCTGGAGTTCGTTGCGTGAAAGGGCCAGCGGATCGCATCGGATGCCGCCTTTCGCACCGCCGAAGGGCAGCCCCATAAGGGCGCATTTCCACGTCATCCACATCGCCAGGGCGGAAACCTCACCCAGAGTCACGTTGGGGTGAAACCGAATCCCGCCTTTCGAAGGCCCCAGGGTGGTGTCGAAGTGAACCCGGTATCCGTGAAAGACCTCGACCCGCTTGTCGTCCATGCGGACGGGAATATTGACCATGATGGCCCGTTTGGGGTCGGTAATTCGTTTTCTTAAATTGGGGTCAAGGGAGAGTTTGTCCGCAGCCTCGTCAAACTGCGAGAGGGCCATTTGATAAATGGGAGTGTAATATTCGGGGTTTCCCCGGTATTCCTTTCGATGAAGCCTCATCCGCGGTTCGACCTCCTGAAGCGGGAAAGCAGAGATTGGGTGTGTGTTGCCGGATTTATTCTGAAACGAATCGCGGCAGGTCTCTGATGGCGATCATCCCGATCAAGTCCCGAATAGAGAGGATGCCAATGACCCTGCCGTCTTCGCTCACGCCAAGATGCCGTATGCCTTTTGCTTCCATGCGTTCCGTTGCCGACTGGACGGAGGCGTTAATGTCAATATCCACAATGGGGGTGTTCATAATGACGCCGACGGGAATCTCGGAGGCATTCATGCGATATCCCATGACCTTCCGGACGAGGTCGGCTTCGGTGACAATGCCGGTGTAATTGCCGTTGTCGGTAATCATCAATGAGCCGATTTTGTTTTCGCCCATTTTTTTCGCGGCTTCTTTTGCGGTGGACGAGGCGTCGATCGTTTCAACAATACGGCGCGTCAAAACCGTTAAGGGCTTGATGACGTCGACCATTTTGTCCATCGGCCCTTCTACGGCGGACAGGAAAAATTTAACCAGGTCTCTGACGGAAATCATGCCGATGATCTTTTCGTTTTCTGAAATCGCAAGATGGCGGATGCCGTTGAAATACATGAGGTGATTGGCGTCCATCACGGATTTTTCGATGTCGATGTCGATGATGGGCGCGCTCATGACCTCCGTGACGGGCGTGTCCAGGGGAAGCGCCTTGGTGAACACCTTGCGAACCAGGTCGCTATCGGTCACGATGCCGATAAATTCGCCGCCTTTTTGAATAAAAACGGAGCCGATTTTCTGATCCCGCATCATACGCGCCGCGTCCGTGATCGTTGCCTCGGGCGCGATATGAGTGATCTCTCTGTGGATCAAGCTGCTTAAAGACATATTGATTTCCTTTTATGATCAGGAACAAGGCGTTAAGTTGTTGAAATAATATCTAAAGTATTAATCCGTGTCAATTGGATATGTCGCGTGGCAATTGACTTTCCCAGTATTATTCGGTACATTGAAACAAGACATTCAACTTATGATCATGATTCTCAGGGATTAAATCCACCCTATGTTGAGGAGGGCTTTATGACCCGATCCTGGTTACCGTTTTACGAACCCGATGTCCCGGAATCAATCTCGTACCCCGATGTTCCCCTAACACAATTTTTAAGCGATTCCGCCCAGCGCTTCCCTGAAAAAGAAGCCCTTTCTTTTTACGGAAAGGGGATGACGTACCAGGCCTTGGACGAGGCCACAAACCGCTTCGCCCACGCGCTGAAGATTCTGGGTGTGCAAAAAGGGGATTGCGTGGGCATCATGCTGCCCAACGTGCCGCAGTGCGTCATCGCCTATTACGGCGTGCTCAAACTGGGCGCGGTTGCGGTCATGACGAACCCCCTGTACGTGGCCTCGGAAATTCGGGTGCAGATGGCCGATTCCGGTGCGAAAACGCTGATCGCCCTCGATTTCTTCTATCCCCGAATCGAGGAAATTTTAAAAGAAACACAGCTCAAAAATATTATCCTGACCTCCGTGCGGGACGCCCTCCCCTGGCTGCTGTCCCTGCTGTATCCGTTGAAGGCGCGCCGGGAGGGGCAGTGGGTCGACATCCGAAAAGAGCCGCCGATTTATGACATGAAAACCCTGATCAACTCTGCTTCGTCCGAGCCCATTGCCGAAGGGGTCACGCCGGATGATTTGGCCATTCTCCAATATACCGGCGGCACGACGGGTACGCCGAAGGGTGTCATGCTCTCGCATCGCAACCTGGTCGTGAACGCCATACAATGCCGGAACTGGATGCCCTCACTCAGGGAAGGCGAGGAGCGCTTTCTCTCCGTTATCCCCTTTTTTCATGTGTACGGCATGTCCACATGTATGAATATGGGGCTTTTTCTCGGGGCGACGCTGATTTTGCAGGCGCGCTTTGTCACGAAGGATGTTTTAAAGGCCATCCACAAACAGCACCCGACGATTTTCATGGGTATACAGGCGATGTATGTGGCGATCAACAATTTTCCCTCGATCAAGGAATATGACCTCTCCTCCATCAAGGCCTGTATTTCCGGCGCTGGACCGCTGCATCAGGAAGTGCAGCGCCAATTCGAGGGCTACACGGGCGGGAAGCTGGTTGAGGGCTACGGGCTTTCCGAAGCTTCTCCCGTCACCCATGCCAACCCCATCAACGGCAAGCGGAAGGCGGGCACCATCGGTCTGCCGGTATCGGACACGCTCGCCAAGGTCGTGGATGAGAAGGACTCGGAAAAGACCCTGGGCATCGGCGAAATCGGCGAGCTGGCCGTGAAGGGCCCTCAAGTGATGCAGGGCTATTGGAACAATGCCGAGGAGACAAACAAGGTGTTGCGGGACGGCTGGCTCTATACCGGCGACATGGCGCGCATGGACGAGGAAGGTTTCTTTTATATCGTTGACCGCAAAAAGGACATGATCAAGACGAAGGGCGAGAACGTCTATCCGCGCGAGGTCGAGGAGGTGCTTTTTCAGCACCCGAAGATTCAGGACGCCGTCGTGGCCGGTATTCCGGAGCACTTCGCCGGGGAAATCATCAAGGCCTATATCGTGCTCAAGGAAGGGGAGACGGCCACTGAGGACGATATCTTGAGTTTCTGCCGGGAAAAACTGGCCAAGTTCAAGGTGCCGAAGGAAGTGGAATTTCGGACTGAGTTGCCGAAAACGATCATCGGCAAGGTCTTGAGGCGCGTGCTTTTGGAAGAAGAGATGAAAAAACAACAAGGAGGGTCATGAAGGAAATCGCGATTATCGAGGGTGTCCGGACGCCCATCGGAAACCTGGGCGGCGCGCTCAAGGACATTACCAATCAGAAGATGGGTGAATTGGTCGTCCGCGAGGTGTTGAAGCGCGCAGATCTGGAGCCTGAGCTTGTCGAGGAAGTCATTTTCGGCTGTGTCGGTCAGTACAGCGATGCGACGAATCTTTCCCGTGTGATCACGCTCATGGCGGGCCTGCCGATCGAAACCCCGGCTTATACCGTCGCGCGCAACTGCGCGTCCGGTTTGCAGGCCGTCGTGAACGCTTGCCAGAATATCCTCTCCGGCGACGCCGATGTTCAAATCGCGGGCGGCGTGGAAAACATGAGCCTCGCACCCTATGTATCCCGCGACATGCGCTTCGGGCAGCGTCTCAAGCATTCCAGGATGATCGACTCCATCTGGGAAGGCCTGACGGACGGTTTCTGCGGCCAGATCATGGGCTATACGGCGGAAAATCTGGCGGAGGAATTTAAGATCTCGCGGGAAGAGCAGGACAAGTACGCCGTCGAAAGCCACAAAAAGGCCTTCCGCGCCACGCGCGAGGGAAAGCTGAGAGAGGAAATCCTGCCCGTTTCCATCCCCAAAAAGGTCGCGGGAAAGGAAGTCACCTCGGAATTGTTTGCTCAGGACGAGGGGCCAAACATTGCCCTCACCGAGCAAATGCTGTCTCTGTATCCGACGATTTTCAAGGAAGACGGCAGTGTGACACCGGGGAATGCCTGCCCCATCAGCGACGGCGCCGCGGCGCTCGCCATCATGTCCGGAGAAAGAGCGAGGCAGTTGGACAAGGAGCCCTTGGGCTATGTCCGCTCTTACGCGTCGGTCGGTGTCGAGCCTTCCCGCATGGGTATCGGCCCGGCGGCGGCCATTCCAAAGGCGCTCAAAAAGGCCGGTCTTTCGTTGTCCGATATGGAGCTCATTGAGGTCAATGAGGCTTTTGCCGTGCAGTACCTGGCGGTCGAAAGAA
Source organism: Nitrospiria bacterium (assembly GCA_046756825.1). Taxonomy (GTDB): domain Bacteria; phylum Nitrospirota; class Nitrospiria; order SBBL01; family JAADHI01; genus JAADHI01. Next base: position 5,728 of record JBHHXB010000094.1, read on the forward strand.
CGCTGGGTCTCAATCGGGACATCGTCAATGTGAACGGCGGCGCTATTGCGCTGGGGCATCCCGTCGGCATGAGCGGCACCCGTCTCATCATCACACTCTTAAAGGAAATGAAACGCCGGAATCTGTCGCTTGGCGTCGCTTCGCTCTGTGTCGGCGGCGGGCTGGGTTCGGCCATGGTTTTGGAAAGAAAATAGGGGGAGCGATGTATATTTACAAAGCGGCCGTCATCGGCGCGGGCACCATGGGCGCGGGCATTGCGCAGGTCATCACCTATTCCGGTCTGCCCGTCATTTTAAAAGACGTCAATCAGGAGGCGGTGGATAAGGGGTTGGCCACGATTCGGAAAATCTATCAAAACCGGGTGGACAAGGGAAAGATGACGGCGGCGGAAATGGAGCAAAAAATGGCTCTGGTGAGCGGCGCGACCGACTTTTCCGGTTTTTCGGATGTCGATATCGTGATCGAGGCCATTTACGAGGACGTGTTGGTCAAGCAAAAGCTTTTTCAGGAACTGGAGACCGTTTGCCCCGAAGGAACCATTTTCGCGAGCAATACGTCGTCCCTTCCGATATCCGCCATCGCATCGGCCACGAAGAAGCCCGATAAAGTCATCGGCATGCACTTTTTCAATCCCGCGCCCGTCATGAAACTGGTCGAAGTCATCCCCGGTCTCGGTACCTCTGAAGAGACGATGGATGATGTCGTCCTTTTTTCCGAGAGTCTGCGAAAAATTCCCATCCGCGTCCAGGAGTGCGCAGGCTTTCTCGTGAACCGCTTGCTCATGCCTTATTTGAATGAGGCTGCCATCGCCCTTCAGGAAGGCGCGGCTTCGGCGAAGGAGATTGATGCCGCCCTGGTGGCTTTCGGTATGCCGATGGGGCCTTTGACGCTTTTTGACATGGTGGGCATTGATGTCTCGGTGAAGGTTTCCGACATCCTCCACGATGCCTACGGGCCACGCGCGACGGCGGCCGCGATTTTACGCGAACTTGAAAAGGCCGGACGTCTCGGCGTGAAGAACGGTGCGGGTTTTTACGAATATGACGACACAAGGCGGGAGCCGCTTGAAAATTTAATCAAGAACGTACAAGGCGCACCTGCTTCAACAGGCGTGTTTTCCGCGAACCGGCTCATCATGCCCATGATTAACGAGGCCGTCATTTCCCTGCAGGAAGGCGTCGCCTCCGCGGAGGACATCGACATCGCCATGATGGCGGGCACGGGTTTTCCGCAGGACAAAGGCGGGCCGTTACACTATGCCGATCAAGTCGGTGTTGACGTGGTTTTGTCCGAATTGGAAGCCCTTCGGGAGGCGCACGGAGACCGCTTTTGGCCCGCCCCCATGCTCAAACGCATGGTGCTAGGGGGATACCTGGGGAAAAAGGCCGGAAAGGGCTTCTTTCATTATTAACTGAAATGCCAGAGTTTTGAGGAGGTTTCGTTGGCAGATCAACTGATACGCTTGGCGATAGAGGGGCCGGTTGCGACCCTGACGATCAACAATCCACCCAGGAATGTCCTGACAATTCCCTTAATGGGCGAACTTGAAAAGGCCGTTGATGAGGTGGCTCAAAACGACGCCGTCAAAGCGGTCGTCATTGCCGGAGCAGGTCCCATTTTTGTCGCCGGGGCCGATATCAAGGTGATCGCTTCGATTTCGTCACCGCAGGACGGCGAGGCGCTCGCCAAACAAGGACAGTCTCTTTTCAACAAAATCGAACAAATGCCGAAGGTCGTCATCGCGGCCATTACGGGCTACTGTCTCGGCGGTGGCATGGAGCTCGCCATGGCCTGTCATCTGCGTGTTGCGGGGGATCGTTCGCGACTGGGGCAGCCCGAAATCAACTTGGGCATTATTCCCGGCTTCGGCGGCACACAGCGGCTTCCCCGGATTGTGGGGCAGGCCAAGGCCATCGAGCTGATTCTAAGCGGAGACATGATCAACGCGGAGGAGGCCAAGCGCATCGGCCTCGTCAACAAAGTCGTCCCCGAGGGGGAGGTTTTAAAACAGGCCATGGGTTTGGCCAAGAAACTGGCCTCAAAAAGCCGGTGCGCGCTTCAAGCCACATTGAAGGCCGTTGAGGAGGGGATGAACGAACCCTTGTCCATTGGCCTGGGGCGGGAGGCGCAATTGTTTGGGGAAATCTGCCAGACCGAGGACATGAAGGAAGGCGTCACGGCCTTTCTCGAAAAAAGGCAACCCAGGTTTCAAGACCGCTAGTTAAGATCAACGCAATTTCATTTCAACCTGTTCTTTTAAAGCGAGGGCGTATGGACTTTAACTTTACTGAAGAACAAACGATGATCCGCGACATGGTCCGGAAATTTGTGGACAATGAAATCAAACCCGCCGCGCAGCAGATCGACAAGGCCCACGATGTCGATTTAGTCAAGAGCATTTTTAAAAAAGGCGCGGCCTTAGGCTTGTACGGCATTCCTTTTCCGGAGGCCTACGGCGGCTCCGGCATGGGGGAGACGGGCTATTGCATTTTGATCGAGGAGTTGTCCCGTGGCTGTGCCTCCACGAGCGTGACCATCGGCGCGCACATCGGTTTGGCGGGCATGTCCATCCTCATCGGCGGCAATGACGCGCAAAAGAAAAAATACCTCGCGCCGATCGCGGCCGGGGAAAAAATCGGGGCCTACGCCCTGACCGAACCCGGCGCGGGCTCGGACGCGGCCAATCTCCAGCTTTCGGCGAAAGACGACGGAGACGCCTATGTTTTAAACGGCACGAAACTTTGGATTACCAACGGCGACATCGCCGACATCGTCGTTGTGTACGGCTTGACCAATCCCGAACTCAAGGCGCGCGGCGGCATCACGGCCTTCATCGTGGAGACGACGACACCCGGTTTCTCGGCCAATCGCATCGACGATAAAATGGGGCTGCGCGGCTCCGCCACAGCGGAGCTGGTTTTTGAGGATGTCCGCGTGCCCAGGGAAAACGTCTTAGGGCAAGTCGGCATGGGTTTCGCCATTGCGATGGAAACGCTGGACGAGTCCCGGCTGTCGCTCGCGGCGGCCTGCATCGGCGCGGCGAAGGAATTGATTGCCATGTCGATCGACTTCGCGAAAAAACGCGTCGCCTTCCGCCAGCCCATTGCCCAGTTTCAGGCCATTCAATTCATGATCGCCGACATGACGGCGGAGGTCTACCAGATGGAATCCATCGTCTACCGGACGGCCTGGCTTTACGACCAGGGGAAGAAGATTCCGCGTGAGGGCGCGATCTGCAAGCTGTTCTGCTCCGAGGCCCTGGACCGCATCGTGGACAAGGCCGTTCAGATTCACGGCGGCAACGGTTTCATGGGCGAGCATCCCGTCGAGCGCTTTTACCGGGATTCCAGGGTCAACCGCATTTTCGAAGGCACGAGCGAAATCCAGCGCATGGTCATCGCCGAGGACGTGCTCAAAAAGGGGGGATATTGAAATGAATATCGCCGTCTGTATCAAGCAGGTGCCCGCGACCGAGTCCAAAATCCGTCCGTCCGCCGACGGCAAGGGGATCGAC
>JBHHXB010000095.1:0-9193 GCA_046756825.1 Nitrospiria bacterium
CTACAACCTTTTCCCCCTCACACGAGAAGCCCTTAAACGTCACGGCAGGCATTGCAATGAATTTTCTCGAATTGCCGTGGTTGTATTGAATCAGGTCGTTCGGCCTTTTACCACAAGGTGGCATCGTGAAGTCAGAGATGGAGGTTTTGAAGACTCCGAAAAAAGGCGCCTTTTCCGTCAGGAACTTGAAGCCATCCAAAACGAGCTACGGAAATATTCAAAAATGCTGGCTGATATGGCACAAGTGGAGGATTTAACAAATATTGAAGCAAATGAAAGATAATCTTGTGCAGCATCGGGCAGGCCCGAATTGTAAGTTTCCTTTTTATTTTAATTGGGATATATTGTCTGAAATACCGAAAATCTATTAAATCCAGTTGGCGCTGGGAAAGAGGCTTGATCTACACGGGACAATTGAGAAAAGGACAAAAATTGAAAATCGGGATCTGAAGCGGATGAGACATCCGTACGCCCCAGGCCAACGGTAACCCATCACAAGCGATTCACATTGAAACCAGGCGGGACGGAGATCAACAGGTGAACGCGGCATTATCAAAAAAAGCACTGACGGACCGGGACTGGCGCCGTTTGGTTGAAACGATTCATCACGGGCACTGTATTCTGGTTCTGGGGCCCGATGCCAGCCTTGAAAAATCAGGGGATCAGTGCCTCCCCATTACAAAAAAGCTTGCCCAGCACCTCATCGGAAAAATGAAACCGGACGCATCAACGAAGGATCCGGAGGACCTGCCCCATATCGCACAGCTTTACCTTCATCAGAAGCATGACCGGCATCAGAAGCATGACCGGTTTGACCTTGAAAGCGAAGTCGAGGAGTTCTACGAGCAGTACGACAAGAAAACAAGCGATATCCACAAAAACCTCGCCGCCTTGCCCTTTACCTTATGCCTGAGCACAACCCACGACCCATATTTTGAAACCGCTCTTGAAGCAGGGAATAAAACCCCCGTCGTCGAACATTACAATTTTCAAAAAACCCGGCCAGATCACTTCGAAAAGGAATCCATCGTATCCTCCTCCATGTCCTCAAGGCCTGTAATCATAACAAGCGGTCCCTTGGCGGTTGAGTGTGAAGACTTTCTTTCCTATCCGAATCAGGAGAAAACCGCCGTTTATTTCGGGAACGAGTACTCCCTCCAGTTTTGCTGCCCCTCGATTGAAGCGTTTACGAAAGAGCTGTCGGAAAAAGGGAGCGTGGAAATAAAAAAGGACATTCTGCCGGCGGGTGCGCCCAGGGTTTTTTTATGCCACTGCAGCGCCGATCACCGGGAGGTGGCCGGGCTCGAATCCGACTTAAACCAGCTGACTATCCGGGTGAACCGGACCGGAGTCGATCCCGTGACCCTTGTTGCCGATGCCGTGACCGAGGCCTGCAAGGAACAGGGGATTGAATGCGTCCACGGGGATCGCGGGGGCTTGTGGGAGTACTTTAAGACTACGGTATTCTGGCATGAAAACACACTCTTGACACCCGTCCTGATTCTGGATCAATTTGAGGAAATCTTCACCCTGCAAAACCGGGGCGCCCGCCGGGGCATCGCCGCACAACTCGGCGAGCTGGTTAGCGGAGGGCTTCCCGAACGCATACGTCAAAAAAACAGAGGCTTCGGGTAACCGGCGGAGACGAGCCTCCCGGCTTTTCGGATGCGCATCCGGAGGTCAAACTCATCGTCAGCCTGCGTGAGGAATACGTCGGCGCATTGCAGGAAATCTTTCCCGAAGTGCCCAGTATCCTCGCCAATCGCGTCCATCTCGCGCCGCTCACCCGGGAGCAGGCCCTGAAGGCGGTGACCGAACCGGCGGGACTGGGCTTGAGTGATTTTCACACCCCATCCTTCCACTACAAAGAAGAGGTTCTGGACGCCTTGCTCGATTTTCTTTCAGGGCAAGCCGGGCAAATTGAACCCTTCCAGCTTCAAGTGCTGTGCAGTCATGTCGAGTTGGAGGTTGAGAAGCGGCGAGAGAAAAAGCCGGAAAAAGAAAAAGAGGAGAAAGAAGAGACAATTGAAGTCGATGCGTCTTACCTGGGGGGTAATAAAGGCATGGATCGCATCCTCGGCGATTTTTACCGGACGGCCATCCGCACGCTGCCGTCGAGGAAATCAAGACGCCGCGCCCGCAATCTCTGTGAATTTGGTCTATTAACACAGGAGGGCTACCGGGACAGCCTGGGCTTAAGACGTATTCTTGAGAACTATAAACTGACACAGCAGGAGCTGGATCAACTGGTCACGGCCCGCCTTTTAAGAAAAGAGCCCGAGTACGATTCCTTTAAATACGAATTGACCCACGATTCCCTGCGAAAGCCGGTCATGCAAAGCCGGCCCTTTAAAATACCGAGAGGCTTATTATACGGGGGCGGTTTGCTGGTGGCGGGCCTCATTGTCGCGGCGGTTTTCCAAAGGATGCAGGCCGTGGAGCAACAACGCCACGCCCGCGAAATTGAGGAGATCAAGAAAACAACACAGGCGGCGGCGCAAAATCTTGTTCAGGAAAAGCAAGCGCTTGTCGGGGAATTGAGTGAGGCGCGGCGGCGTGCGAAGGAAACCATCGAGGCGCTTCAGGAAAACCTGGAAGCACAAAAAATCGCGACGAAGGAAGCGGTTGCGGAGACGGAGCGCATGATCGCCGAACTGGAGGCAAAGCGGGCACAGACGACGGCAGAAGCGCAGGAACTGGCCAAATTAAAAACAGAATTGACGAAACAACGGCGGATCTCCAAAAACGTGGAACAACGCGTGGCGCAACAGCAAAGCAAGCTGGCGGTCACGAAGCGGGAGGTCGAAAAAAAACAATCCGCCTTCCCGATTCCCGAGATGGTGGAGATTCCGGCCGGGAAATTTCAAATGGGCGATCTTCAGGGCAAGGGCTACAAACGTGAAGAACCCGTTCACCCCGTTCATATTCAGCGTCCCTTTCTTATGGGGAAATACGAAGTGACCTTTGAGGAATATGACGCCTTCGCCCTGGCGACAAAAAGGGACCTTCCGAGGGATCGTGGCTGGGGACGGGGCCGCCGTCCCGTGATCCGTGTTAGCTGGAATGACGTCAAAAAATATATCGCGTGGCTCAATCAAAAAACCGGCTTGGGCTTTCGTCTTCCCACGGAGGCGGAGTGGGAATATGAGGCGCGTGCCGGAACCACGACGGTCTATTGGTGGGGAAATCAGGTGGGCCAAAATAACGCGAACTGCCGAGACTGCGGGAGCCCGTGGGATGGCTTAAAGACGGCCCCGGTGGATGCCTTCAAGCCGAACGCCTTCGGGCTCTACAATATGTCCGGCAATGTTTGGGAATGGGTCGAGGATTGCTGGCACGCCGATTATGATAATGCCCCGGAGGACGGCTCAGCCTGGGGAAAGGAAAACGGAGGCGATTGCGGCCTTCGTGTGTTGCGCGGCGGTTCCTGGGGCGGCAGGCCGAGCAACCTTCGTTCGGCGGTCCGTAGCTGGAGCGACGCGGATAGCCGGTTCTACAATGACGGGTTTCGCCTAGCCAGGACTTTAAAATAGCCCTTTTTCACTTTGCGGGGGTCGAGGGGGCAGGCCCCCCCGGTTTTTTTGGAAAATCAATTATTGTAAAGGAAGGCCGTGAATGAAGCGGGACATCGCCTCAAAGTAGGCCCGTCCCCCGACGACGTAGGAATTGTTGTGATCCGCGCCGGAAATGGTGTGGAAGGTTTTCGGGTCATTCGCGGCCTCAAAAAGACGTTGCCCGTGCGCAAAAGGAATGGTTTTGTCCTGATCGCCGTGCATGATGAGCAAAGGCGTATGCACGTCCTTGATTTTGCCGAGGGAATCGTACTTTGTTTTGATGCGTCCTTTAAAGGGCAGCCAGGGAAGCGTGACCTTGACCATGTCTTTGATGGAGGTAAAGGGCGCTTCCAGAATCAGCGCGGCGGCCTGGCTTTCCGTCGCGAGCGTGACGGCGACGGCCGAGCCCAGGGAGCGGCCAAAAATGAAAATTTGCTTTGGATTGATTTCTTTTCGGGCAAGCAGGGTGTCGTAGGCCGCGCGGGCGTCCTTGACGATGCCCGCCTCGGAGAGCTTGCCGCCGCTTTTCCCGTAGCCCCGGTAGTCGATAATAAGGATATTCAGCTTCAGTTCATGGTGAAGCCGTTGCAGGAGATCGACCCGATGGCTGATATTGCCCGCATTCCCGTGAAACCAGAGCAGCGCTTGCTCGCTCCCTTTGTAGGGCACAAACCAGCCGTTGATGTGGACACCGTCTTCGGTGACGATATCCAAATCCTCAAAGGAAAGTCCGGCGTCGGCCGGGGTGGCGATCAGCCGTTTTTCAGGATGATAGATAAAGCCTTTTTCCATGGCGCAGCCGGTTCCGAAAATCATGACCATCGATAAAAAAAGACCGTTTCGAAGCGGACGAAGCAAATTGCGCTGAGTGAAATTAAACAAGGACAGGGCTCCGGATTGAGAAATCAAACATCAGCGGAAATACGCCGGAAAACCTGAATACGTGCCTTAGCCCGCGGACGGCAGGGTGCACGAGATTTCGTAATCCAGCAGTTCCTTAATCGTCGGATTCGGTCCGCAGAGCTGGCAGTTCGGGTTTTTGGGGACTTTGACGCGCCGAAAGGCCATGTCGAGCGCGTCGTAAATCAAGAGCCTTCCCGCGAGGGATTCCCCGATGCCGAGAATTTCTTTCAAGGCTTCGGCGGCCTGTAAAATGCCGATAGTGCCCGCCAGGACCCCCAAGACCCCCGCTTCCTGACAACTCGGGACGAGACCGGGCGGCGGCGGCTCCGGGTAAAGACAGCGATAGCAGGGCACGGGGCCGTCCTCGGTGATGTGGGGTTTTAAGGTCGTGAGCTGTCCTTCGAAGCGGAAAATGCTGCCGGAAATCAGGGTTTTTTTGAGAAAAAAGGCGGCGTCATTGACGAGAAAGCGCGTTGGAAAATTGTCCGAGCCGTCGAGAATGATGTCGTAATCCTTGATGATGTCGAGGATATTCGCGGCGTTCAGTCGCCCGACATGTTTGACGACCTTCACGTCCGGGTTCATTTTTGAGAGTGTGGACTCGGCGGATTCGACTTTTGGATGATTGACGGTCTTCGTGCTGTGCAGCACCTGGCGCTGGAGGTTTGAGAGATCAACGACGTCGTCGTCAATGATGCCCAGTGTTCCGACGCCTGCCGAGCCGAGATAAAGCGCGGCGGGTGAACCCAAACCGCCGGCCCCGATGAGAAAAACCTTCGCATCGGCGATTTTTTGCTGACCCTTGCCGCCGACTTCCTTCAAGAGAAGCTGGCGGCTGTATCTCTGCAATTGTTCGTCTGTCAGTGTCATGCCGGTGATCAAATTCCGAGTCTGTTGTGGCTATTCGATAATGTTTTTTTCAATGGGATCGACTTTCACCCCCGCCGCCTTCATTGCCGCGACGGCGCGTTCGATTTCCGCCGTTTCGCCCACCAATTCAAGATCGACCCAGCCTGTTTTTTCAGTGACATCGGCGCGTCTGATATTGGTGACAACCTTAAAATTTTTACCCGTATTGTAAATAATGGGTTCCCGGATTTTATCCTCGGGGAAGGTGATGCGTACTTTCAGATTCGCCATTTCGCGCTCCTTTTTCTTGATGAGTGATTATCCGCCCGCGATGGCGGGAATAATCGAAACCTCATCGCCCTGTTTCACGGGCGTGTTGAGGTCTTGATGAAATCGGATGTCTTCTTCGTTCACATAAATATTGACGAAGCGGCGAACGGCCCCTGCTTCGTCGCAGAGACGTTCTTTGATGCCCGGATAATCGGACTCCAGGGTGTCAATCAGGGATAAAATCGTGTCGCCTTCGATTTCGACTTCCCCTTGGCCGCCGGTCAGCTTCCTGAGCGGGGTGGGAATACGAACCTTAATCATGCGTTTTCCTCTTTCAGTTTTTGTTGAAAACTCATCAGACTCGGCTGAATGAGCCAGGGCGCACCGACCGCCGGAGCGATGGCCTCCTGTGTCTTGAGTCCGTTGCCCGTGATGTAGGCGACAACGGATTTTCCTTTTTGAAACACACCTTGATCAGCCAGTTTTTTTAAAACGGCGATGGTGACACCGCCTGCGGTTTCGGTGAAAATACCTTCGTTTTCCGCCAGGAGTTTAATACCTTCGATAATTTCGGCATCGGTAACGGATTCAATCAGCCCGCCCGTTTCCCGAGCGATTTTAATGGCGTAAAATCCGTCCGCCGGATTCCCGATGGCCAGGGATTTCGCAATAGTATCGGGCTTGACCGGCTGAATGAAGTCCTTTTTTTTCTTAAACGCGGTGGCGACGGGGGAGCAACCTTCGGCTTGCGCGCCGTGGATTTGTGTGGTGACGGGTGGAATCAGCCCCAATTGTTCAAACTCGTGAAAGCCTTTGTGGATTTTGGTTAAAAGCGAGCCCGAGGCGATGGGGACGACGACGTGGTCCGGCGCCTGCCAGCCCAAGGCTTCCGCCGTTTCAAAGGCCAGAGTTTTGGAGCCTTCCGAATAATAGGGCCGAACGTTGATGTTGACAAAGGCCCAGGGGTATTCTCCCGCGATTTCACTGCAGAGGCGGTTGACGTCATCATAGTTGCCTTCCACGGCAACGACGTTGGGTTTGTAGACGAGATTCCCCAGAATTTTCCCGGCTTCCAGATCGGAGGGGATGAACACGAAGCATTTAAAGTTGGCCTCCGCCGCATTGGCCGAGACAGAATTTGCGAGATTGCCGGTCGAGGCGCAGGCGACAGTGTCAAAGCCCAGTTCCTTCGCGCGCGTGAGGGCGACGGCGACGACGCGATCTTTGAAGGAAAGGGTTGGGGCATTGACGGAGTCATTCTTAATGTAAAGATAGTCCAGCCCGAGTTTCGCGCCGAGGTTTTTGGCATGCACAAAAGGAGTAAAGCCGGTGTTGAGCCCGACGGTCGGCGTGCTTTCTATCGGAAGCAAATCCTCGTAACGCCAGAGGCTTAAAGGGCCCTGCTCAATTTTTTCTTTTGAAATTTTGGACTGAATGACATCATAGTTATAGGCCACCTCCAGCGGGCCGAAGCAAAATTCACAGACGTGAATCGCCTCGGCGGCATAGGCTTTTTTACATTCCTTGCAGAACAGTCCTTTCAGCTTGCTCATGGATTAACTTTCCTTTTGGGCCGTTTCCAGGGGGTCAAAGTCACAGACATCCTGAACTTCCATCTCCAAACCAGTGATGCCGGGGTTTGTTCCGCAGAGAGGGCAGTTCGCATTTTTTCGGATTTTGATTTCACGGAACTGGGTGGTCAGGGCGTGATAGGTCAAAATGCGGTCGGTCAGCGGATTTCCCTTGCCCAGGATCAATTTAAGCACTTCGGTCGCCTGTAATGTCCCGATCAGTCCGGCCAGCGCTCCCAGCACTCCCGCCTCCTGGCAGCTGGGAACGACGCCCTGCGGGGGCAGTGTGGGGAAGATGCAGCGGTAGCAGGCGCTTTTTCCCGGGATAATTGTGAAAAGCTGGCCGTCAAAGCGAAGGATACCCCCGTGAACCAAGGGCTTGTTCGCAAAAAAGGCGGCGTCGTTGATCAGAAATTTCGCGGGAAAGTTGTCCGTGCCGTCGATGACATAATCGAAGGTATTGAAGATCTCAAGGGCGTTCTCCTGATCCAGATGTTTGGGATAGGCGATGACTTCGACATCGGGATTCAAATCGTTGATCTTTTCCGTGGCCGAGACCACTTTCGGACGTCCGACGTCCTTTGTGTGATGAATGATCTGGCGTTGAAGATTGGTGAGATCCACCGCGTCCGCGTCGATCAGCCCGAGGGTGCCGATGCCGGCGGCGGCCAAGTACAGCGCGATGGGCGAGCCGAGCCCTCCCGCGCCGATGACCAATACGCGGGCCTGGCGAATCTTTTTTTGACCTTTTCCACCCACTTCCGACAGGATGATGTGGCGGCTGTATCGCACCAGTTGTTCTTCTGTAAACGCCATGATGTCTCTAGTTCTCTTGGCTAAATATTGAAATATTTCTCAATACTGATGTAGCGCTCGCCCGTATCGGGGAGCAGCGTGACGACCGTTTTGCCTTTCCCTAATTCGCGCGCGACTTCTCTTGCCGCCCAGACATTGGCGCCCGAGGAAATCCCCACCAGCAGGCCGTCCTGCTTCGCCAATGTTTTTGCCATTTTATAGGCGTCGTCATCGCTCACGGTGATGACCCGGTCGATGATGTCCCGGTTTAAGATTTCGGGGACAAAGCCCGCGCCGATACCCTGAATTTTATGCGGCCCGGGTTCGCCGCCCGAGAGGACGGCGCAGGTCGCCGGTTCGACGGCGATGACCTGTGTCTGTGGGTTTTTCGCCTTCAATATTTCCCCGACGCCTGTAATGGTGCCCCCGGTTCCGACTGCGACGACAAAGGCGTCAATCTCTTCTTCCACGGCGGAAAGAATTTCAGGACCTGTTGTTTGCCTGTGAGCCTCGGCATTGGCGGGATTCGAAAACTGAGCGGGCATATAATAGTCCGGGTTTTGCGCGACAATGCTTTCCGCCTCCTTGATCGCGCCCCGCATACCTTCCCATGCAGGGGTGAGCACCAACTGCGCCCCGTAGGAAGAAAGCAGACTGGCCCGCTCCATGCTCATCGACTCCGGCATGACGAGGATGAGCTTGTAGCCGCGAACGGCTGAAACCAAAGCAAGCCCGATGCCGGTATTCCCGCTGGTCGGTTCAATCAGGGTCATGCCCGGTTTTAAGCGGCCATCCGCTTCGGCGGCCTCAATCATGTGCAGGCAGGCGCGGTCCTTGATGCTGCCGCCGGGGTTGAAAAACTCAACCTTGGCCAAAACAGTCGCGGCACTTTCCCCGGCAAGGTCACGCAGTTGAACCAAGGGCGTATTGCCAATCAGGGCTGTGATATCTGTCGAAAGGGGCATGGGTTTACGTCGCGAATGAACCGCCGCCCATGAAAAAGAGAAGCTCTACCGAGTCTCCCTCCTTGAGCGGCGCGTCCGCCAGGTTTGCACGGTCGATCATGGTGTTGTTCAGCTCGACAGAGACCATTTGCGGCTCAATATTTTTAGATTGAAGCAGATCCCCCAGCGTGGCGGCCTGAACATCCTCTTGTTTGCCGTTAATCCTGACAAGCATCCGATCACATCCTGAATTAAAGACTCATAAAAGCTGTCTATTGAATCAAATCAATCGGGGTGTTGTCAAGAT